>CACXDF010000160.1 GCA_902766325.1 uncultured Eubacteriales bacterium
AGCGACGATGGATTCGGTACAGGGCTGGCTGGTTCCGTTAGCGAACGGAGAAAGCGCGGTGTCGATAATATCAACGCCCGCTTCGGCGGCTTTTAAATAAACCATATCGCCCGTTCCGGCCGTGTTATGGGTGTGCAGATGCACCGGGATCTTGACGGCCGATTTGATGGCTTTAACGAGATCGTAAGCGGTGTATGGGAGCAACAGGTTGGCCATATCTTTGATGCAAATGGTATCGGCGCCCATCGCTTCCAGTTTTTTGGAGACGTTTACGAAATAATCGATATTATGTACGGGGCTGGTCGTGTAGCTTAACGTCGCTTCGCAGATACCTTTATACTTTTTGCAGGACTTGACCGCCTGTTCCAGGTTTCGGATATCGTTGAGCGCGTCGAAAATACGAATGATATCGATACCGTTTTCGATGCTCTTTTTGACGAAGAAGTCGACGACGTCGTCCGCATAATGCTTGTATCCGAGCAGGTTTTGTCCGCGCAAAAGCATTTGAAGCTTCGTATTGGGCATACCCTCTTTCAGGACGTGAAGACGTTCCCACGGGTCTTCGTCCAAGAAACGAAGGCAGCTGTCATAGGTTGCTCCACCCCAGCACTCTACGGAATAATACCCGATCTTGTCGAGTTTATCCAACGCGGGAAGCATATCTTCCGTACGCATACGCGTCGCGGCCTGAGATTGGTGAGCGTCTCTTAATATCGTTTCTGTAATGAGTAATTTGTTTTTCATGATAGTATACCTCCGTATAGATTAAGCAAACATTGCGATCAGTACGCCTGCGGCGACCGCGCTTCCGATAACGCCGGCCACGTTCGGGCCCATAGCGTGCATAAGTAAATAGTTATCCGGGTCTTCTTTTCTGCCTACGTCATGCGCAACGCGCGCGGCCATAGGAACGGCGCTGACGCCGGCGGCGCCGATAAGCGGGTTGATCTTTCCGCCGGAAAGTTTACTCATGAGTTTTCCGAGGAGAACGCCGCCCGCGGTACCGAAGCTGAACGCGACGACGCCGAGAACGATGATGAGTATGGTCTGGACTTGCAGGAAGACGGGAGCAAACGCTTTCGTTCCGACCGTAACGCCCAGGAAGATGGTGATGATATTGATAAGTTCGTTTTCGGCAGTCTTTGCAAGACGAGGTACGACGCCCGATTCGCGGAACAGGTTACCGAGCATCAACATACCGAGAAGAGGCAGAGCCGAAGGAAGAACGATACCGACGACCGCGGAAACCACGATGGGGAATATGATCTTTTCTTTTTTGGAAACGGGACGAAGCTGTTCCATACGAATAAGACGTTCTTTCTTGGTGGTGAGCGCCTTCATGATAGGCGGTTGAATGACCGGAACGAGCGCCATGTACGAATACGCCGCGATGGCGATAGCGCTGAGCAGTTCTTGATGTTGTCCGTTGAACATTGCTTTCGACGCCATTTTTTGCGTGAGGTAGATAGCCGTGGGACCGTCCGCGCCGCCGATGATGGCGATGGATGAAGCCGCTTGTTCGTTAAAGCCGAACAGAAGCGCTCCGGTAAAGGTCAAAAAGATACCGAGCTGAGCGGCCGCGCCGAGAAGCAAGCTCTTCGGGTTGGCAAGCAAAGGTCCGAAGTCGGTCATTACGCCGATGCCAAGGAATATAAGCGGCGGAAAGATGACCCAATCTACGCCTTTGTAAAGGTAATAAATAAGTCCCTTATCCGCGATGATGCCGTAAGAACAGCAGGTGTCGGTGTATTGGCCGATTGCGCCGAGGCTCTCCCAATGGGACGCCATATAATCTTTTAACGCCTGTAAAGAAGCGTTTAACGTGTCGGCGCTCGCGTTGTTATAGACGACGCCGAACGAGTTGCAGAGGTCTTCGAGCGTGCCTTGCGCGATGGTTTTACCTACTTCGTCGGTAAAGGTATATCCGCCCGTACCGTACAGGACGGAATATACGCCGGGGATGTTAATGATCAGCATCCCGAACGCGATGGACAAAAGAAGCATGGGCTCGAATTTCTTGGCGATGGCGAGCCAAACGAGAAAAGCGGCCACGATGAGCATGATGAACATACCCCAGATGCCGAGGTTATACCCCTTCATCAAATAGTATTCCGGCAAGAAGGTCTTAAAGCCCGTAGATTGCCACAGGTTGGAAAAAGCGTCCGAAAACCTTTCTCCCGCAGATTGGGCGTTGAGTAATAAATCCATATCAGCCCTCCTTATTTTATCTCGGCGATCAGATCGCCGGTGTTGACTTTTGCGCCTTCGGCAACGGTGGCGGTAAAGACGCCGCTTGCCGGGGAGACGATATCGTTTTCCATCTTCATGGCCTCGAGTACGAAAATGAGTTCGCCCTCTTTGACTTGCTTACCGTTTGCGACGGCGATCTTCAGGATAGTGCCGGGCATGGGCGCGTTGACGGCTTTTCCCGTTCCGCTTGCTTGTTGAGCGGCAGCGGGCGCGCTCGCGGTTTCTTGCGCCTGCTCAGGAGCCGATTCTTCGGTGGCGACGGAGACGGATTTTATTTTAACGAAATTGTCGTCTTTCTTGACGTAATTCATAACGGCCGCTTCGATGGCTTTCATCGTTTCATCGTCGATGGAATTATCGTTACGTTCGGGAAGAACTTCGTTTACCGCGACGGCTTCGTTTGCGGAAGCGTCGCTCTTTGCTTGCTTTCTTTTGCGTTTCAAATTCGGCAGAACTTTTTCGAGTTCTTTTAAAATGAGTCTCATCAGCAAAATGGTGCCGATAAGGAAGGCAAGGATGGCAAAAGTCATTCCCAGTCCGATCAACGTAGTGATGCCGCTGATCGCCCATTTATCGCCTATCGACATTGTTTCTGCGCCGATAAAAATGGAAAATGGCATTCTGAAAAACCTCCGGATTCGCGTATGCGCGAAAAATCAGAGACAGTATACACTATTTGTTTTTTAAAATCAATCGTATTAAAAAAATAAAGGGAGAAATTTATATGATTTCTCCCCTTTTCTCGATATGGACGGCGCGATATATCAGCAAAGGCCCTTCAACATGGCGACTTCTTTGTCGGTAAGGTAGCGATAGGTGCCCCTCGTAAGACCGCCGAGTCTGATCTCGCCGATCTTGATCCTCTTCAAAAAGCTGACGGTCTTACCCATCGTCTCGAACATACGACGGATCTGTCTGTTCTTTCCTTCGAAGATGGTTATTTCCATTTTTGTTGATTTTTCGTCCGATTCCTTAACGGAAATCTTACATTTTTTGAGTTTATAACCGTCGATCGTCATGCCGTTGCGCATGGTGGCGAGTTCGCTTTCCGAAATCTGCCCTTCGATTTTGACGGAATAGGTCTTCGGTACTTCGGAAGAAGGTTGCGTGAGCAGATTGGACAAAGCTCCGTCGTTGGTAAGAAGGAGCAGACCTTCGGTGTCGTAATCCAGTCTTCCGATCGGATAGATACGCTTGTTCTCGAATTCGGGTAAATAATCCATAACGGTTTTGCGTCCTTTTTCGTCTTTCAACGTACAGATGCAGCCCTTCGGTTTGTGGAACATGATATAAGAGTAACGAACGACGGGAGTCAGTTTCTGTCCGTTCACGACGACGGTATCGTTATCTTCGTTGATATCCGTGGCAAGGTCGGTCACGACTTTTCCGTTTACTTTGACTTTGCCGCCCGTTATGTACGTTTCCGCCGTTCTTCGGGAACATAATCCCGAAGAGGAAATATATTTATTGATTCTCATTTTTTCTCCGTTTGTATTTTTTTCGCTATTAATGATACTGTCATTCTGTGAAAAAAGCAATTATTTTGAGCCCTGTTTTTTTAAAACGGAAAACCCGTAATCCATCAGGTTTTCACACAAGCCGAACATATCGGGTACGTTGAGCGCGGCGGCAACGAGGCGGACGTTATTTCTTTCCGCCGAAGCAACAAGGCATCTTCCCGCGGCTTTCGTATAGCCCGTTTTGATCCCGTTCCCTCCGTCGTAACGGAAAAGTATTTTGTTTTTGTTCGCGATCGTCTTTTTATATTCGCCCTTTCCTATCGTGGTCGACCTGGTGGCGACGATCTCTTTGAACAACGGGTTTTTCATTGCAATGCAACCGAGTTTGCATAAGTCGTAGCAGGACGTATAATGATCTTTATGGTGCAGACCGTGCGGATTGACGTAATGGGTGTCCTTTAATTCGAGTTGAGTTGCGCGTAAATTCATCATTTCGACAAATCTTTCGACGTTTCCGCCCAAATGAGCGGCGAGCGCCGAGGCGCAGTCGTTTCCGCTGCGGAGCATTAATCCGAAAAGCAGTTCTTTAACGGTGTATTCTTCGCCTTCTTTCAGATATACGGAGCTGCCTTCTATTCCCACCGATTCTTTTTTGATGCGAACGGTCTCGCCGGGAGAGCAGTTTTCGCAGATAAGAAGAGCGGTCATGATCTTCGTTGTGCTCGCCATCGGTTGCCGAACGGTATGGTTTTCGCCTTTTATTATTTCCAACGTGTCGGCGCGCATAACGATATAAGAAGAACCGTTGGCAGCGTGCGCCGCTTTTATGCCCGTCCCGAATAAAAGTGACAGCAAAAAAGCCGATACGGCGACTGTCAATATGCTTACGATAAAGAACCGACGACTTTTTGCAGCAGATCGCTCCATACTTCCGTTTCCTCCGTTTTCAGATATTTGACGCTCGTTTGGGTAATGATCAAAAAACCTATGGGAAAGATATTCGCCCCTCCTCCCACGCAACCGACGGGGAGTTCTTTATTCTTAACGGATTTTCCTTCGACCTCTCCGCCCCCGCTGGCGAATCCGATCGTCATTTTTGTGATCGGCAGAATGGTGGCGGTCCCTGCGCTTATCGGTTCTCCGATGACGCGGTTGACGTCGAGTACGCTTCTGACGCTACCCACGGCTTCTCTCAATAACGTTGTTATTTCCATTTATTATTATCTCCTTTTATTAGTTTTCGCAATAAAACGGGAATTATGTCGTACAGAGAGAAAGAAGCCTTGGCAAATATTTCCCAATAAGTCTTTTTACCGCGATAAAGGGATATCTTTACCGGAAGCGGATACGTAAGCGCCGA
>CACXDF010000161.1 GCA_902766325.1 uncultured Eubacteriales bacterium
CAAGACGAGCGAATATGCCGTTTTAAATCCGTCCTACGTTACGAACGGAGCCGCGATCCCCGCAGGCGTATACGTAATAAGCGGAGGCGAATACGTATCGGCGGAAGGCGGTACGTTCGATACGTCGAACACCTATTACACGAGGACCGTACGCGCGACTTCTTACTTTACCGGCGCAGGACGTCCTTATTTCAGCGGAACGGCCGATCTCGGTTCTTTGTCTTCGGGGATCTATTATTCGGGAGCTAATAACTTTACTTCGTCGAGCAATTACGCTTTAAAGATCGTATCCGCGCCGTTTGAAGTGCGTAAGCAGATCATTCATATTACCGGTGTGGAGAGAGAGTATTACGACTCGGATCAAGCGAATTGGACCTTCGTTTTGGGAGACGATACGGAGGTGAACAGCGAGGTGCTCGGTATTCTTTATTCCGACAAAGTCGGATTGAGACGGCTTTTGACCGACGCATCCGATATAGCAAGCGGCGCCGGCTCTTATTATACCGCTTCGTCCGGGAATTACTATATGACTTTGAGTAAGACCGAGATCAACAGGTATAACGAATCGAACGATAATAACTATTATATCGTCTGCGACGGTGTTTCCGTCTCCGGCGTAAGTTCCGACATGATCTGTATTCCGCTTTTTATCAAGCGCGTACCCGTCGTCGTTTCTATCGAATTGACCTCAAACGTCGCATACGGCGATAAGCCCTCCAAATCGGAGCTTATTGCCGGTATCCGCTACAGCAGGTATCCTGACGTCTCCGGAAATCAAGCGGCGTCGCAAAAACAAAGAGAGTTTTTCAGCTTTATCGAAGGAGACGACGTAATAGACTTTGCCTCCATTATTCGAGCTGTTTCTACGACCGATTATAACAACGGCAGTTCCACTTCGCTCAGTTTGCTGTATAATTTGGCGATGGACGTAAACGCCGTCAACAACAGCGGCTACGATAATTATTTTGTCAGCTTCGGCGAGATCGTTTATACGATCGAACAGAAGAGGATCGATATTCAGGTCGTGGTCAATAACAGTTATTACGATGCTTCCGCGTCTATAGACGGCACATCTTTCTCGACAAGACCGTTCACCGTACTGTATTCGGACGTGAACAGTATGTTCTACGACGACCAGTCGAACGATTATCGTTCTTACAGTCTGAAGATCGATACCTTTACGGCGGGCGAAAACGTTTATTCGGAGAACGATCTTTCCGGACAGATCATGGAGATCATTAACGACGTCGAGTTTATTCGTTACGTCGTCTACGACGCCAATAACGGGGATACGGTCGTAGCGACGGGCGCTACGGTGCAAGAACTTTGTTCGGCGCTCGGGTACTCGTATACGTCGGGAATGACTATAACGGAGTTGATGAACGTCGTTAAGACGAACAACAGTATGTATCGTCTCAGAGAAGTGATCCGTTATAAAAACGTCACTTACGATTCCGTCCAACTGTTCCTGAAAGATATGACGCAGTATATCATTGAAGATCAGAACGGCAATACCGATTATATGGCCGGCGTCAACAATATTCGACTTTACGACGAAACGAAGTGGTACGACAGTAATAACTATATCCTCGTTTCTGCCAGAACGCCCATCATCGTCTATCCGGAGATCGACTCTATCGGAGAATATACGGACGGTAAGACGGACGGCGCGAAGTATATCAATATGGTAGGCGATACGGAGGCGATCCTCAGCGGTAGCGTCAGCGTGAACAAAACGACGAAAGAGATATCCAATCTCAGCTTTATTATTCGTTTGAATATGAAGGGTATGAAGACTTCCGTTTACGATTATTCGTCTCAATACTTTGATACGTTGTCCTTCTCGACCGCTTACGAGAGTTCTTATTACGTAGGCAATCTTTATTCGAGAGAATTGCGCTTGTACTACGTCAGCGGCGGAACGGAAGCCCCTGACGGCAGCGTCACGTTAAGAGTCGGCGACGTAGTGACCGTTACGGCAGTCGTCGGAGAAAGATTCGATAAGTTCTCCAGACGACCCGACATAAAGTCTCTGAAATTCAAGATCAGATTGGTCGAAAAGCAAATCGTCAACAGCGACGATACCGTTGTTTCCGTTTTGCCGCTCGCCGATCCGACCGATACGATCTTGTACGACGCAAGCAGTTTGGAATACAAACGGCTTCCGTACGGCGCTTCCGTTAAGAATACGTCGGGCAATTACGTTTTGTTCGATCCGTCTCAAGACGGCACGTCGGGTGTCGATGTTCGCAAAGAAAACTACGATATGCTCTCCATGCGCGTTCGCCTGACGCCTGAAATGGGTAAAGAAAACTATGCTTTCTCTACGACCGTTTATGAAAATAACGTCGGTAAACTGATGTTTATCGCAGTCGGAGGCGCAGAACGCAAATACTTGATCCGTTATTATTATAAAGGGGATTATTACTCGCTCAATACCCACACGATCGCGCAAGCCGGAGTAACGTATTACAGATTACAAAGCACCCTCGGAGAGAATATCCCCGCGGCGGGAGCGGATGATTATTATTGCGAGAGAGGCGGATTATTGTATCGTGTTTCCGCGATCGATCCGTCCGAAATATATTATAAACCGGTCGTTCAGACCTTGTCGGTCGGTTCCGTTATTTCCAATCCGTCGGACTACTGTGTTGAATTCTGCGAAGAAGCGCTTTCAAGCGCTCGACTCGGCGATCTCTTTGACGGTAACAGCCACAGAATAACCGTTTATCTCGATAAGGTCGGTTATTTGTCCGACATGGAAGAATCGCATCAAGAAACGACGATCAACGTTTCTTCCCAATTCGCGCCCAACGGCAGCCAGGCTTACGATGCCGGTAGACTGTATTGCACCGCCGCGAAGGCAACTTTGGCGGCAGGCGATAGAGTGATCGGCGGAGGAACGGACTATTACGTTTTGAAGGACGGCGTGCTTACGATTCCGGACAGCATTTTCGCAAAGGAGGGCGTCGATTATTATACCGTAACGCACGACCCGACCGTATCTTCGACGAATCAGCCCACGAGCGCGCATTATTATGAACAGGCTGTAGCTTCTTCCTATTTGTTTACGAACTATACTTCCGCTTATACGGCGCTCAGAAAGTACTATGTTTACGTTTCTTTGGACGGAGACGTTGCGTATTCTTCCGATTCCACCGAAGTGTCGAAATTGATCCTTTCTTTCACCGGCGGTTTATTCGAATATCGGACTTCTTATTCGGCGGATAAAGACGATCGTCAAACGAAATGGGATGAAGTCAGCGAGCTTTTAAACGACGCCGTGTTCTATGTTGCGACCGACGGAACGCAGATCGAAGGTCAAGCGGGCGTTTCGTACGAAAACGTTCAGCCGATCGTAACGTATTTTGCGATGAAGCAAAAACTGGCTTGGGCGGTCTCCGTACGCAACGGAGAAGAAACGTACGCGTATATGCGTAACCTCATTGTCTTCCCCGAACAATTCTACGATAATTCTTCGGCTTATCTTGTTACGAAAGAAACGGCGGACAGCATCGGCGAGATGATCAGAAAAGTCACGAATTCCGTACTGTACTACTCATCGTTCGGCTCTGCGGATAATACGAATTCTATGGCGAATCCGCCGCTTGTAACGTCGACGATGGTCAGCTTCGGTTCCGCATCCTTCTCCGCGTACAACGCGGTGACGGGCGACGTGACGCCGTCGAGCGTGACGGCCAATAACGCGGATTACGGTTTGTATCGGATGAGACTGCCGATCCGCTTATCCTATCCCGGTTCTCAGGATCCTTATCAGTACGTTTTGGAATACAAAATATTGGTAACGGACGCCGCAACTTCCGGACAAACGACTTTCTACGAATATAACGTTTCCGGAACGAAGATGGTAAAAGCAGACGCGACGCCGTATACGCCGTCGGCGTCCGTCCCCGTGAAGTTCTCCGCGCTTGGATCGACCGAGAAATACTTCTTTAACGACGCGCCCATCGACGCATATAACAGCGCGACGTATACTTTCGACCTTGATTTCGCGGACGGCGTAAGTTATGCCAACGCGATGATCTATATCGGTTTGTCCGATCGTGAACTCAGCGATCTGACGTCGAATATGCTCGTATCCAATTATGACTTGTGGAATGCGTCCGGTATCGGCATTTCGATCTCCAAGAGATCGGGCTCCTTAACGACGAAAGTATACGGATCGGTTTACGTCCCGTCAGATTACGTCGTCGTACCGTTTGGATCCGTCTTTGAAGAGAACGAAACGTATTATCGGAGAGAAGGCGAAAACGGAAACTACAGCTATGTAAGAATAACGCAATACGAAGTCGGCGAGCCCGTTCCGGATAACTGCTATGTGATCGATAAAGATAAGAAAGCAAACAGCAGTAATATCTATGCCAGCGACGACTATACCGATATCGATTGGGAACGCGGACGCAATATCCTGAAAGTCGATTATATCAAGATGGATACCGAGGCGCTAATTTCCGTACGTCTGTACCAGTATTATCTGAACGGCAATACCTATGTGACCGATTTCGTATGGCAGGAGTATTTCAGGGCGAATTTCTATAACGGTATCAGTGAAAACTCGTCCAAGATCGGTATGCGAGCCGTAAAGCAGATCGTCGATAACGTCCGTTACGTCGGTTTCAGAGTGTCTTCTTCCGAAATTAAACTTTACGGACACACGATGACGACCTATAATATGACTGATTTCGATTTCTCGAAGACGTCGTTTGGCACGGGCGGATTCAAATACGTGATCAGTGGCAGATCGAATCAGCAGACGAACGATCCTGTGTCGGGGTATACGGAAGGCGTATTTGTCGACGGGCATTCTATTATGCAATCCGCTACGTTGCCGGTCGATATGTGGTTGAGTTACTTCGGTATGAGCGGAGGCGAGTATTTCGCACTTTCCGACGCATACGGAACGCCGCATTCTTATACGGGCAATACCGTCTCGATGACGTTCAGTATTTCGCCCGATACGGACAGTAAAAACTTCCTTTGGTATTTCGGCAGCTCGACGCCTTATTTAGGTATCTACGATCCGGAATCCTATCTGCGTCAGCGCGGACTCGCTATCGTCAGTATTCAAGACGATCTGTACTTTGAATTCTATAAGTACGATAAAGAATATACTCGTCAGCTTTTGAATCTGCCTTTGGCGGAAGGGTATAATCTCGCCGACGGAAAAGAACATACATTTACCGTTACGGTCGGTGATTTCTGTGCCGAATACAAAGACGAGTATGAAGAAATGCTGACGCAAACGCAAAAACCGGCCAGCCCGATCGAAGATCGCTTTACGGCGTTGACTTTGGCCAGAGATCTCGGTACGGGGACCGTCCAAGCTCCGGCAAGAGGATTCTATTTCGTAAAGATCTGTATCGACGGCAAATTGACTACTTGCGTATGTCCGTATTTAAACGATCTGAGTAACGTGCTCGATATCGAAGCGCATAAAAACGAGGACGCCGAGATCGGCTCCACGATCGTCGATCAATATTTCTTGCAGGGTATTTATTACACGGGTATCCGTTCCGAAGCCAAGATGACGATCAAAGATTATTCGACCTACGACGTAAGGAATGCAAATGAATAATAACGTAATTTCTACAGAAGAGAGGGCGCTTCCGGATTTAAACGGAAGCGCCTTGGAAAAAACAGAATATCATTCTTCTTCCGTACGGGAGACCGACGAGATCGCAAGTCGTTTCGCAAAAATGATCAAAGGCGGCGAGACTATACTTATGTACGGAGAACTTGGTGCGGGAAAGACGACCTTTACAAAAGCACTTTTTAAGGCGCTCGGCGTCACGGATACGGTCACAAGTCCGACGTTTACGCTGATGAAAACGTACTACGGAAAGTATACCGTTCATCATCTGGATATGTATAGGATCGAAACGGAAGAAGACGTAGAAGAACTGGGTTTAAGAGAAGAGATCGAAGGTAGCGACGTGACCGTGATAGAATGGAATAAGTTTACTGATTTTATCGGCGCTGTTTATGCCGTCTCTATCGAATATTTAGGAGAAAATACACGAAAAATAACAATTGCGCTCTTGCAAAAGAACGCATGACGGAAGGAAAAATGAGAATACTCGCTATCGATACGTCCGCTTCGTCCATCGGGATCGGCATTTACGACGGAGCGTATCATACAAAAAAAACAACGCCCGATCCCAAATCGCATAACAAGACCCTTCTTGCCGAGATCGATGCTTTTTGTCGGGAGCTCGGTACGTCCGTACAGGATATGGACTATTACGGCGTGATCGTCGGACCCGGTTCTTTTACCGGTATCCGTATCGGCGTTGCCACCGTAAACGCCTTTGCTATGGCAACGAAAAAAGAAGTCGTCGAGATGACTTCGTTGGAAGTTTTGGCGGGAGGAGAGGACAAAATGGTTCTTCTCGACTGCAAACACAACAACTATTACGTCGGCTTGTTCCGTAGCGGTTCCGTCGAATATAAATGTATGAAAAAAGAAGAGACGGAAAAGATCGACTTGCCTAAATCGTATGTGGAAGGGACGTATCCGGAAGAAATGTTGAAACTGGCTGTCGAAAAGATCGAAAAAGGAGAAACGGTCAAAAGAGCGAAGCCTTTTTATATCAAAAGTTCTTCCGCCGAAACAGGTGAATAATGATAGAATTCGAGCCTCTTACCGAAAAAAACTATTCAGAGGTCGCTCGCATCGACCGGGTCAGCCTCGGCGAAGAGAGCTGGAGCGA
>CACXDF010000162.1 GCA_902766325.1 uncultured Eubacteriales bacterium
CAGTTCGGCGTGGAACTGTACGGAAGCGCTTCGCCTTATGCGGACGCCGAAGTTATTTCCATTGCGCGTCGTTTTCTGAACGAAGTCGGCGTCGATAAACTGACTCTCCATCTGAACAGTATCGGATGTTCGGAATGTCGGAAAGAGTATTCTAAGGCGCTCGTCGCATATTTCCGTTCGTATGAGGATCAGCTTTGTCCGACATGCAAAGAAAGATTAAATAAGAATCCGCTTCGTCTTTTGGACTGTAAGGTCGAAGAATGTAAAAAAATCGCGGAAAACGCACCTGTCGTGAGCGATTATTTATGCGATAATTGCAAAGAGCATCAAAAGAAGCTGTGCGGCGCGTTGGACGCGCTCGGTATCGAATACGTGCTCGATCCGAAAATCGTACGCGGTCTTGATTATTATACGGGTACCGTTTTCGAGTTTGTTTCCGACGCGATCGGCGCGCAAGGCACGGTTTGCGGAGGCGGACGGTATAACAATCTTTGCGAAGAGATCGGCGGTAAGAATGTGCCGGCGGTAGGCTTCGGTATGGGGTTGGAAAGACTGATCATGGTCATGGAAAACTGCGGCGTTTCTTTCGGCAATGCTCCGAAAAGAGACCTTTATATCGCGCCTCTCGGCGCCGAACAGTATCCTGTCGCTATGAAAGCCGTTGACGAACTGAGAAGAAATGGTATCAACGCCGATACGGACATTTCCGAAAGAAGCCTGAAAGCGCAAATGAAGTACGCCGATAAATGCGGGTACAAGTATGTCGTCGTTCTCGGCGAAGAAGAAGTAAAAAAAGGCGTCGTGACCGTCAAAAATATGCGTACCAAGGAACAAAAGGAATGTTCTCTTGAAGATTTGTCAACAATCATCGATGACTAATAATTAATAAAAAGAGGTGAATTATGAAAGTATTATCGGAAAAAGAAATCGGTTTGATCGCCGAAAAGAAGTATGTTTTGGTTGATTTCTTTGCGGATTGGTGCGGACCTTGCAAGTTGCTCGGGCCGGAACTTGCCGCTGCGGCGGGCGATATCGAAGCGCTCGGCGTCGCTTGCTATAAGATCAACGTGGACGATTGTAACGCGTTCTCGATCGAAAACAAGATCCAATTCGTGCCGACCGTTATCCTGTTTGAAAACGGCGCCGAAAAGACGAGATTCGTCGGGATGAAAGACAAAAACGCCATTATCGACTTCGTAAAGAGCAATATCGGTTGATCGAAAAAATGAAGGTATATCTCGATTATGCGGCGACAACGCCGCCGGATGAACGCGTGTTGAAAAAGATGCTTCCGTGCATGACGGAAGTTTTCGGCAACGCTTCCAGCTTGCATTCTTACGGAAGGGCGGCTCTTTCGGCGGTCGATCGCGCGCGCGACGAGATCGCTTCTATCCTGCATTGTTCCGCAAGCGAGATATTTTTTACTTCAGGTGGAACGGAGAGTGATAATTGGGCTCTCCGCGGCGTTGTTTCCGCTTCTTCGCTTTCTAAGAAGCATATTATCACAACAAGGATCGAACATCCGGCTATTCTTTCGACCTGCCAAGAACTGGAAAGAGAGGGTTGCGAAGTCACGTACGTCGGGGTGGACGAAAAAGGGTTCGTGGATCCGAACGACGTTTTTGCAGCGATCCGAGATAACACCGTACTCGTCGCCGTTATGACAGCGAATAACGAAATAGGAACGATCCAGCCGATCGCCGATATCGGCGCCTTATGCCGTGAAAAAGGGATCCCTTTTTATACGGACGCGGTTCAAGCGGTCGGAAGTATACGGATCGACGTGCAAGCGATGAATATCGATATGCTCGGTTTTTCCGCGCATAAGATATACGGACCGAAAGGGGTCGGCGTGTTGTACGTAAAAAACGGAGTTCGATTCGACAGTCTTATTTACGGCGGAGAGCAGGAACACGGAAAGAGGGCCGGCACGACCAATACGCCCGGCATCGTCGGTACAGCGGAAGCCCTGCGATTGACCGTCGAAGAAATGGAGGAAAGTAACGAGCGGATCAAGGCTCTCAGAGATCGTTTTATAGAAAGAGCGGAAAAAGAAATACCCTTTTGCCGTCTTGCGGGAGCCAGGGAAAACAGACTCGTCGGCAATGCCGATTTCATTTTCGACGGTATAAGAGGAGAATCTTTGTTGATGGCGCTCGATATGGCCGGGATCGCTGTCGGGAGCGGATCTGCTTGCAGTTCCGGTTCTCAAAATCCCTCTCACGTTATTCTTGCAATAGGCGGGAGCGATGAAGACGCGCGTTCGTCCGTGCGCTTTTCGTTTGGAAAGCATACCACGCAAGAAGAAGTCGATTACGTTGTCGACGTATTAAAAAGCAAGGTCGAAAAATTAAGAGAAACGACGTTGTTTAAAGTTATCGCCGCAAAAGGGGAGAGGTTATAATTAAAAAAATATCGTAAAAAAAAGAATGTCGCGTTGAACGACATTCTTTTTAATTCATTGAAAAATATAATTACGCGTCTTTTTTCATAGTTCTGAGACAACGAGTGCAAACGTACTGATAAGAGGTGTGACCGTTTTTATCGGTTACCTTAACTTTGTGGACGTTTACATTCCAAGCTCTTCTTGTTTTAATATGGCTATGGCTTACGCTGTTTCCGCTCACCCTTGACTTTCCGCATACACAACAAACTCTGCTCATGATAGTACCTCCTGGAATTATGACTTGACAATTATACAATGAAATCAAAATGAATGCAATTGTTTTTTTATATTTTTTAGATTTTACTTGCTTTTTTTTATTCCCAATGATAATCTATATATATAAAAATAAAATAAGGATTATTCTCAATGGCGCTACACACGAGCAATATCTACGGCAACATTTCCGTTTCGGACGAAGCCGTCGCGCTTGTCATTAAAAAAGTTGCTATGGACTGTTACGGAGTATCCGAATTGGTCAGTCGTCGTTTGAGCGATAGCGTCCTTATGCTTTTCAACAAAGATCCCATCAGCCGCGGAATAAAACTGGTCACCGTAGACAATCGCATATATATCGATATATATTGTTTGATCGCCTCCGGGGTCAATACCGAAGCCGTCGTCAACAGTCTTAAGTCGGCTGTTACTTACCATGTCGAAAACTTTACCGGAATGAGAGTAAAAGCGGTGGACGTACACGTTTTGGGCATGAAGCTGCTATAAAGGGATCCTGTAAAGCTATTAAATAGAGTGAGGAAAGATGAAAAAAGTTCTCAGCGTTGCCGATATAAAAGAACTTATTCGGGGCGGAAAACTGAATTTAACGATAAACAGGCAATACGTCGATAATCTGAACGTATTCCCGGTGCCGGACGGAGATACCGGTACGAATATGAGTCTGACCATGACTTCCACCGTTAAAGAAATGGATACGGTGCAAGACGGTGACGTCCGCGCGATATGCGCCGCGATCGCAAAAGGCGCGCTTAAGGGCGCCAGAGGAAACAGCGGCGTTATTCTCAGTCAGATTTTAAAAGGTATTACGGATACTCTGCCTACCGAAAAGACCATAACGACAAAAGTCTTTGCCGCAGCGCTTTGCGCCGGTTCCGAAAAGGCTTACGATGCCGTCGTGAATCCGAAAGAGGGTACTATACTTACCGTAATCCGCTTGATCAGCGATTATGCGGAAAGAACGGCCAGACGTACGCCCGATTTTAATGATTTTTTTGCAAAGATCATTAAAAAAGGAGAAGAAGTGCTTGCCGATACGCCGAAATTACTTCCCGTTCTGGCTAAGGCGGGAGTCGTGGACAGCGGCGGACAAGGTTTGCTTTTTATCTTGCAAGGTATGTATAACGTCCTTGCCGGGATCGAAATGAAGGAGCCGGAAGCGGAAGAGCAGCAAGCGCAACAGACGATCTCCGCCGCATCCGTTGACGAAAACGACTATGAAAACATTACGTTTTCTTATTGTACGGAATACTTCATCGTTAATTTGAAAAAGCAGACGACTCTTGCCGATATCGACAAACTGCGCGATAAATTATGTAAGATCGGCGATTGCGTTCTGGTCGTCGGCGATCTTTCCGCGGTCAAAGTACACGTACACACCAACACTCCCAACGTCGCGCTTGAATATGCGTTGAAGATGGGCGATCTCGACAATATGAAGATCGAAAACATGCGCGAACAGTACAAAAAGATCCATGCCGGCGAAGACGTAAACGAACATACCGAAGTGGGGGTGCTCTCCATTTGCACCGGAGAAGGATTCAAAAACATCTTTAACGAATTCGGCGCCAACGTTATGGAAGGCGGGCAGACGATGAACCCCAGCGTCGACGATATCGCGAGCAACGTACGCAAGGTCAACGCGGATACCGTGTACATTTTGCCCAATAACAAAAACATCATTCTCGCTTGCGAACGCGCTGTGGAGATCGTTGATTGCAACCTCGTCATCGTTCCTACCAAAGACGTCCTGCAAGGCATTGCGGCGCTTACCGCTTTCGATCCCGATTGCGACGTTGAGACCAATAAGGTCAATATGACCGATATACTCGACGAAATGACGTCAGTAGAGATCACACACGCCGTTAAGGATGCCGAAGCAGACGGTTTCGAAGTAAAAACAGGCGATATCATCGCGCTTAGCGGAAACATCATTGCAAGAGGCAACGACGTTGACGACGTTGTGTTGGACGTTCTTAAAAAGTATTCTCCGGACGATATTTGCGTGGTCGATCTGTATTACGGCGCAAGCGTGACGGAAGACGCGGCCGCTTCTCTTACGGAAAAGGTAGAAGAATTGCTTCCTGATTGCGACGTCCGCTGCATAAACGGCGGACAACCGCATTACGATTACTTTATCAGTATCGCATGAATATATCGGCGGTAAAAGGCGTCGGGCCCGCTTTAGAAAACAAATTTCGCGAATTAGGCGTTTTTACCGTTTCCGATTTGATTTGCACGTTACCGAAAAGCTACGTCGATATGGACGCGGCTTTTTCTTTGGAGGAATGTAACGACGGCGATTTTTGTGCTTTTTTCGGTGATTTGATTGAAATCAGCAAACCGTATAAATACAATAAAGTGACCGTTTTACACGCGAGAGCGATGTGCGGAAAAACGGAGATAAGATTAAAATTTTACAATCAAAATTATTTTGCAAAAACTCTTGAAATCGGCAAAAAGTATGCGTTTTACGGAAAGATAAAAAAAGAGAAAGAGCCTGTTTTTATTAATCCGAAAATCGACGTGATCGGCGGTAAAAAATTGGTCGGTATACACCCGATATATCGAACGAAAGGGTTGATAGCGCAATCGGTCTATTCAAACGTCGTAAAAGAAGCGTTTTCCTTTTTTGAATCGAAAAGCGTAATTTCGCCCGAGCTTGAAAACGACTTTGGGCTCGCGCCGTATAAAGAGGCGCTTTATAATCTGCATTTTCCGAAAGCATTACCTGTTTCGGACTATAAAAACCGCGTCGTGATCGAAAACGTTACTAAAAGAATTTGCGCGTTAAAATATATTAAAAAGCATACTTTTACCCAAAAATCATTCAAAAAATATCAAAATATTGACTTCTCTCCCGTTTTAAATAAGTTGCCGTTTTGCTTGTCTTCGTCACAGCAAGCAGCCCTCGAAAAACTGACCTCGTCGCTTTTATCGGATAAAGAAACGAATGCCATTTTATGCGGAGACGTAGGTAGCGGAAAAACGATCGTCGCCGTTCTGTTATGTTATTTTGTGATAAAGAACGGATATAAAACGGCGTTTATGGCTCCGACGGAAATTCTTGCCAAACAGCATTTTTCTTTTATCGACAAATTGTTTTCTCCGTTGGGAATTCGCTGTGCGTTTTTGAGCGGTTCTACAAAAAAACACGATAAAGAAATGTTTTATAATTTTGCAAAAAACGGAAAAATCGATATACTTGTCGGAACGCATTCTTTGCTTAATGAAAGCTTGATTTTGCCTGATCTCGGTTTGATCGTGACCGACGAACAGCACCGTTTCGGCGTGGCGCAAAGAACGCGCCTTATCGAAAAAGGAAGCGAGGTCGCCGTACTGACGATGAGCGCGACTCCCATTCCTCGTTCGCTGCGATTGATCCTCTACGGAGAGATCGACTTTTTGACGATCGACAGACCGAGAAAAAGCGCGATAAAAACGCGTATCGTTACGCCGTCCAAGAGAGAAGATATGCTCGCGTACGTCAGGTCCGTTTGCGACGCGGGGCAACAGGCTTATATCGTCGCGCCGCGGATATTCGATAACGAAGGCAACGAAAGCGACTCCGTTGAGACGCTTTACGAAGAATTGCTCGCCTTTTTTCCGGAAGAATGGATCGGCGTCGTACACGGACGACTGAAAGGAGAAGAAAAGCAAAAAGTATTGGATGCTTTTTATAAAAACGAAAAAAAAGTTCTGCTTTCCACTACGGTGATCGAAGTCGGCATCGACGTGCCGAACGCCACGGTCATGGTGATCTTCAACGCCGAAAGTTTCGGCCTTGCGACTTTGCATCAGCTTCGCGGCCGTATCGGAAGAGGGGATAAGGACGGCTTTTGCTTTTTGTATACCGAAAAAGAACCGTCCGAGGGGCTTCGGACGCTTGTGAAATGTCAAAGCGGATTTGAGATCGCCGAAAAGGATTTTGAATTAAGAGGAGGCGGAGATATATTCGGGCTCGATCAATCGGGCGCCGGTTCTCTCGACGGGTTGAACGTGCGCGTTCTGAAACAGGCCTCCCTTATCGCGGACAGAATCGACGTCGATCGTATCGCTCCGCTTCTTTGGAACGAGATCAACGGCTTTTCGCTCGTCGACGTTAGTTTAAATTAGATTTTTATTAGTTATTAAATATAAATTGGGTATTGCGTTTTGCGGGAGCCTGTGTTATTATTTATATAATAACAAATTGGATGGTTCTTTGCTATGTTGAAAAGCGGTAAAAAAATTCTTCTTCTGATCTTTTTGCTTGCCCTGGTCTTTACGTTCGTCGCCTGTTCCCAAAAAAATGAAGGCGAAGAAGGAGACGCCGAAAAAGAAGAAAAGATCGAAGTGAATTACGCCGACATAGCGTCTATTGAGGTCGTTGACGCCGAGATTTTGGAAGAGACCGGTTTTTTGTTGGATGATTTTTCCGTTTCCTCGATCAAACTTTCCGTAAAATATCTTTCCGAAGAAGAAGCGCCGGTAGAGATACCCGTTTCGGAACGAATGATCCGCGCGGAAGACAAGGCTAAATTGTCCGTTGCCGGAACGCATACCATAACGCTGTATTACGGCAAGTTTACGATACAATTCAAGTTGAAGTTGTTCCGCAATATCGAAAACAGTTATCGCGTTACTTTTATGGATTGGGAAGGGAATCGCCTCGGCGACGCGCAATATCTGAAATCGGGACAAATCGCTTCCGTACCCAACCTCGAATCGCGCGAAGGATATCAATTCATCGGATGGAAAAACAGCGAGACGGGCGCTATTGTGACCGATTTTGCTTTTACTTCCGACGTTACGCTTGTGGCAAGTTATGCGCCCGATTACTATTCGGTCGATTATTATTACGTTATCGGCGACGAAGAAAGATATTTATCGAGCGAAATGGTGCGCCGCGGCGGCGACGCGTATGATTTTGCGCCGGCTATTCCTATCGTCGAAGGCTACAGTAACGGCCGTTGGTCCGATCGCGAAAGTATGAGAAACGTCGATTCCGACGGGCTCACGTTTTATGCCGTTTTCGATAAGGATTACGTCAACGCGACTTTCGTTTACTATAAGTTTGTGGAAGGAGAATGGTATTCTTACGACGTTTATTGGAAAGTAGCGGAAGCGACCGAAGGAATTTCCGCGCCGGACGACGTAAGAAGAGTCTCTTCCGATATTTTTTTATATTGGTACGTTAAGCACGGCGACGTGGAGGTTAGAGTCGACTTTCCGTACGTTCTGACGGCAGAAACCACTTTTTACGCCAAATATATTCCGGCGCAAACCGGTTCTCAGGGGATCGATATCCGTTACGTTGATGCGACGGGCGGCGTCGAGGAAGAAGGATATTATATCTTTGATTATAACGGAGACGACGATATCATAGCGATTTCGACGGACATCGGCTTTTCGAGCGGAATGCGCTACGTTTTTGTTCCGTCTTCGGTAGCAACGGGAGAAATGCTCTCGGATAATCATTATTGCCGCGAGGGCGATTATTTGTATAAGACAACCGATCAATACGCTCTGGAAAACGTCGCGTATTATAATAAGTATTCCGTCGTTGAACAAAACGGGGTTTACGATATCTATCTTCCGGCGTCCGTAACGCCGGGCGACACCGTCCCGACCGACGTTTATTACGAATCGAGGGAAGACGGTTTTGTTCTGACGTCCGATCGTTATTTCGACGCTGTCAAAAAATATTTTTTGAAAAAGAGAATGATCATTCAGAGCGGAGACTTTTATTTACAGGAGGACTTCGCCGTCGATACCATTCTGGAAGCGGGAAAGTATTATTACGCAAAAGATAACGCATTTATCCTTCTTACCGAAGAAAGCAAAGCAAAACTCAGCCTGCGGTATTTTACGAAAATGAAAGGTCTGAGCGTAAACGGCACCGCGCTTTTTGCCGAAGAAAACAGGACCGATCACACGAAGGCGGTCTCTTGTTTCGTTCCTCAAAACAAAACGATGATCCGCGGACTTTTGGGCCATCCCTTTGCCGATAACGGGGCGGAACGGTTTTTCGTTGCCAACAACAACACTGTTTTCAGGATCAATAACGATTCTCTTTATTCCATCGACTTGAAGACTTTATATGCTTATCCGACCGGAAAAAAGGCGGACGCTTATACGATCGAAAGCAAAAGGCTCCCGATCGTCGAGATCGCGGATTACGCTTTTTACGGCGCGAAGAATCTTCGTTTCGTGACGTTGCCGAATACCATCCTGACTATCGGTAATTACGCTTTTGCCGAATGCTCTTCTTTGGAATCGTTTGTCGTTCCCGCGTCTGTGACGTCGATCGGAAACGGCGCTTTTTCGGGCGCTGTCTCGATTGCTTCGTATTCCTTTAAGCCGAATTCTTCTTTGACGACCATCGGTGAAAAATGCTTTGCGAAGAACTATCGTTTGGAGACCGTCGCTTTGCCTACGAGCGTTACTTCCATCGGAAGAGGGGTCTTTTCCGATTGCGTCGCGTTAACGAATATCGATCTGGAAAACGATTATTTTACGGTCGACCGCGCGAACGGCGGTTTGTACGGACAAAAAGACGCGATGTCGTATTATTATCTGTACGCTTTCCCGGCTAAGTTCCCCGGGTCGTCGAACGGCGTTATTATTATCAATTCCGGCGCCCGCGTCGTTTGTTCCGGCGCGTTCAGCCGCGTTTCTTTATTCGAGATCGCGTTCGAGAGTAAAAACAATTCTATCGCGTTCGAGAGCGGAAGCGTCGTTTGCCCGACGCTACGCACCGTCCGTTTGAATTGTACGCTCGTTACTTTGAACGATCATATGTTTACCGATCCGTCTACGGGAGAGTCTTTCTTCCCGAACAGCTTCTATCTCGACCAGGAGACGGCTTCGGCGCTTGGCGGATGCTTGAACGACAGCGCGTTTTCCGCGATAGAAAGACGTCAATATCACGATACCCAGGGTCGTGTCGAATATCGTTCTTATTCGGATGATTTCGGGTATGTTATGACGACGAACGGAAACGACCAGACTGTCACTATCACGGGTTATCGCGGAGTAAGCGCCGATATCGTCGTACCGGAAACGATCAATAATGCGGTTGTGACGGCGATCGATTCAAACGCTTTCAGGGGGAACAAAACGATCGTCGGCGTCGTCCTTCCCGACAGCGTTTATTCCATCGGCGAATATGCTTTTTACGGATGCGAAAACTTACAGGTCGTTTCTTTCGGAACGGGACTGAAGAGAATATCTTCTTACGCTTTTGCCGGATGTAAAAATCTCGGAACCGTCGATTTTACCGACAGAACCAACATAAACGAAGTCGGCGAGCATGTTTTCGACGGCGACGAGACGCTTTTAGGCGGCGAAGAATTCGTTGTGATAGGCGGAGTTCTCTTTGCCTATAACGGTATCGACGACGTCGTCGTTATTCCCGACTATGTGTACGTTATTGCCGATCGCGTTTTTGAAAATTGCGTTTCTGCGGAAAAGATAGTTTTCGGCGCCGATTCTCAGCTCACGAGCATTCTTTCTTATGCGTTCCATGGGTGCGACTCTGTTTTCGAGATCGTTCTTCCGACCGCTTTGCATATCGTCGGAGAATACGCTTTCTCCGATTGCGCAAAACTGTTCGCGGCGGTATTCGTGTCCGACGTCGATTATCCGGATAATGCTTTTAGCGGTTCCGGTTCGTTTTATCCGGGCGGCGCCACTAACGTCTTTAAACCTGAGAATACGGCTTTCAACTATGAATTTGACGGAATTGCAACAGGGAGCGGCTATTACGTTTTGACGGCGCCTCAACCCGCCGAAAACGGTGGCGTCTTTAAAGGTTGGTACACGAATGACGAAAGGACTGTTTTGGCCGAGTTCCCGAGTATTCTTTCGAGCAACGCCGTTTTTTATGCGAAATACGACGCGAGCGTTCGGGAGACGGACGGTATCGTTTATGAACAGACCGATAACGGCTATGAAGTTATCGGATACGTCGGGACGGATAAATACGTTACCGTTCCCGCCGTATATCGCGGTAAAAAAGTTACGTCTATCGGCGCGGACGCGTTTTTAAATAAAAACGTCGTTTATTTCTCTTTGCCGGATACGATCAAGTCGATCGGCAGAAACGCTTTTGCCGGTACGGCATGGCTGGACGGGATTTCGACGCACAGCGCGACGATAGGTTCTTTTTTGATAAAATATAACGGTTTTTCCGAAGAATACAAATTGGCGGACAATATAAAATACATTGCGGAAGGAGCCTTTGAAGGAAATACTTCTTTGCGGGTTTTGCATCTTAACGACGTTGTTGCATCCGTTCCCGATTATTGTTTTTACGGCTGTTCTTCTTTGGAAAAAGTAACGTTCGGAAAAGCTCTTACGGAGATCGGCAAGCAGGCTTTTGCCGATGATGAAGCGCTGAAAGATATTGATTTTTCCGATTCGACTCGTCTTGCGAAAGTACATTATACCGCATTTGATAATTCGTATTGGAAAAAGCATTATCCGGACGACAGTATCGTCATAAACAAAATATTTTACGCTTATGTCGGTTCGAACGAGACCGTCCACGTGCCCAATTCGATCACGCTTATCAATCCGTACGCGTTTTACGGAAACGATAATATCCGTTACGTTTATGTGCCGGAAAGTTGTTTGACGATAGGCGAGTGCGCCTTTGCGGAAAGCAGTCTGGAAAAGATCTTTTTCGCGACAACGATCAATAACCTGAATTCTATCGAAAGACGCGCTTTTTATCGTTGTACGCAGGCTGTCGATTATAACTTCCGCGCTTGTTATAACCTCGTTTCCGTCGGCGAAGAGGCTTTTTGCGGCGTCAGAAAAAAGACGGATGATATTCTGCTTACTTTCTACTTTTCCGATATGATAGAAAATATGGGCGAAAGAGTGTTCGCCGAGTCCGACGTATACGCCGTATATTTTGCCGAGGACAGCCGTTTGATCGAAATACCGATCAGAGCGTTCTATAATTGTAAAGAACTCGTTTCGGTGAGATTTTTCGGCGACAGCTATTTGCAGAGTATCTCGGACGAAGCCTTTTTGGGTTGTTCTTCTCTCGTTACATTCACGAATGATACCGCGTTATTGACGGATATCGGACAACGTGCGTTTTACGGGTGCTTGTCTCTGAACGTACTCGGTATCAATGACAGCGCGCTTTTCAGCGTCGGAAACGATGCTTTTGCTTATTCGAACGTTATGGATGATCAGGACGTGATGGTCTTCTTGGGTTCCGTCCTCATGAAGTATAACGGTATTCAAAGCACCGTTTATATCCCCGCGAAAACAACGGAGATATCGAACGGCGCCTTTATCGATAACGATCGTATCGGCGCGGTCGAATTTTTGGGGAACGAACTGCTGACGATCCGTCGAGACGCATTTATGAACTGCGACGGCATCACGAGATTCGTTTTGCCGGATTCTGTGGAATCGATAGAAGAGGGTGCCTTTGCCGGTTGTTCTTTATTGACGTCTTTTGCGGCTCAATCCGCCGACGCGGAAAACGGATATACAGCCGATTCCGGCGTCTTGTTCCGGTATTATACGGAAAACGATAAACGATATGCGGAACTCGTTGCTTACCCGAACAAGCATGCAGGCGTATACGAAGTGCCATCTTCGATCGTCAAAAACGGTAATCCTTTTACGGTCGTCGGTATTTGCGATTATGCCTTCTATAAGTGCTCCGATCTGCGTCGGATCACTTTGCCGAATTCATTGACCGAAGTCGGAGATTATGCTTTCTTCGGTTGTTCTTCGCTTACTTCGGTCGACCTTCCCGCATCCGTATCGGATATCGGCGTGCGCGCGTTCGCTTCCTGTTCTTCGTTAACGTCTTTATCGTTTGGCGGAACGGAGGAAGAATGGGATAGGGTCGATCTCGGCGCGTTCTGGATGGGATCTCTCAGATCGATATCCACTTCCGACGCCACGATCAACACCATTGCCGATGGATCCGTTTACGAATCGGAAGGCATTACTTATCGCGTCAATTACGTCGTCGACGATTATTATGCTACGGTCATCGGCTACGATCAACGCGAGAACGCCGTAACTTGCATTATTAAAGAGTATATCGACGAGATCATGGTTCTTGTGACGGCGATCGAAGAAAACTGTTTTGAAGGGGCCGATTTTGTTTCCGTCGATTTGCCCGGAAGCATAAAGACGGTCGGTCGGGACGCGTTTTTTGATTGCGATCATCTTAAGACCGTTTATTTCGGCGGCGATGCGGACGCATGGTGCGGAATAACTTTCGAGAACGAATATTCCAATCCGATCCGTAGCGCGGAATCGTTATTTATTAATGAAGTAATGGTTACTTCCGCAGTTTTACAAAATGCGACGGAGATCAAAAAATATGCCTTTATAGGATACGACGCATTGTTGTCAGTCGTTATTCCCGCGTCCGTTGTTTCGATCGACGAGAAGGCGTTTTATCTCTGTTCCGGATTGGAGCGCGTCGACTATGCCGGAGATATAGCATCTTGGTGCGCGCTCGACTTTTACGACCCATATTCCAATCCGCTTTACTACGCGCATAATCTTTACGTCGGCGGCGAACTCATCGGTAATGTCGTTTTGCCGAAGTCGGTGACTGCGATCGGCGATTATTGTTTTTCCGGTTGCGAAAATATAACCGGGTTTTCTTGCGAGTCGGATAGCGAATTGCTTACCGTCGGGCGACACGCTTTTTCTTATTGCTACGGTCTTATATCCGTCTCTATCCCGGCGTCGACGACGACGATCGCCGATTATGCGTTTTATATTTGTAACGGAATGAGTTCGCTGTCTTTTGCCGACGGCAGCGCGTTGAATTCGATCGGAGATAACGCGTTTTACGAATGTACCGCTTTGACGAATCTGGTCGTTCCGGACGCTGTCGAGACCATTGGCGCGTACGCTTTTTCCGATTGCGTGTTGCTTGCGTCCGTGACGATACCGGACGGCGTAACGAGTATCGGCGATCATGCGTTCGATAATTGTCAGATCAGATCGGTCGTTGCTCCGGCCTCCGTTTTGTCTTTCTTTAAAAAGACCACGCTGGAGTCTCTTACGGTGACGAGCGGAACGACGATCTCCGAAAATGCTTTCGCAGGGTGCGGCGTTTTGAGTACGCTTATCCTGTCTTCCTCGATCACTTCGATCGGTACGGACGCTTTCTTCGGTTGTCCCATTGCCGTTGCGACCGTACCGGCTGTTGCCTGCGAATACGTAAAAAACAGTTATTTGCAGGAGATCAATATTATTTCGGGTGAAAGTATAACGTCCCGGGCGTTTATTAACTGCGATCACTTATCCACCGTTCGTATTGCGGGGACAGTGACCGAAATCGGCAGCGAAGCATTCTCGGGGTGCTCGCTTTTGACGTCCGTTTATTTCGACGGTGAAATCGCGCAATGGCTCGCCGTCGCAAAAGGAGCCGATTGGGATTCGGCCACGGGATCATATACCGTTCATTGCACGAATGGGGACGTTGCTAAATGATAATGACGATAACGCGGAACAGGCGAGAGGTTGGTATGAAGATAAAAAAACTATTGTTGCTTTTTGTTTTGTCGATATGTTTGACGATCGTTTTTGTTGCTTGTAACAATCGAACGGACGCGGAAGGCAACGATGTCGATTATTCTTCCATTAAGTCGGTCGAAGTCGATAAGTCGTCCGTTGAATTCGGATTTATGCTCAGTGATTTTGATATAGGAAAAGTCCGTCTGATCGTTACGTACTTGCCCGAATCCGAAAAAGGATTGGCCCTGAAAGCAAAACAGGACGAAGAAGCGGCAAAGAACGGAACCACAGTCACGGAATACGACTATTCGGTGAAGATGAACGCCACGATGGATATGGTCAAAGCGGAAGACGTCGAAAAGCTATCGACGTCCGGTCGAAAGACAGTCACGCTTATTTACGGAAAATTCGTGATGAATTTCGTTCTGGAACTGATCGACGATACCGAAACGAATTTGTATAAAGTTACGTTTTACGATTACGACGGAGAGACCCGTCTTGCCGATCTGCAGTATGTAAAAGAGGGCGGTCGCGCGATCGTGCCGGCGATAAACGCCAGAAAAGGTTACGACTTTATCGGTTGGAAGAACAAATTGACGGATAAGATCGAGACTTACGATAATATTACGGAAGATACGGATTTTGTCGCGACTTTCGAGCCGTCAGTAAGAAAGGTCAAATTCCTTGTGCGTTATCGATACAATAACGCTTCCGGTGTTCCCGTCAACAATGACCCTCCCAAGGAGATCGTTATTTCTTCGATCGAACTTCCGCGCGGAGAATCCGCCGCGGTCCATTATCCCGATCCGATAGATATCCAAGGATATTCTTTCAGCGGATGGGAGACGGGTAGCGAAACAGCGGAAGAGTCGATATATTACGGCATATATTATAAGGACTTGTACGATATTACTTTTGTATATCGCGTTTTCGATAACGAAGAAAAAAGATATTCGGATAGCTTAATTGTACGTTCCGTCGGGCATTACAGCGACGATCACACGATCTCGGCGCCGACTGACGCCATGTGTCGTGAAGAGATCAGCCCGGCAAACGATTATCAATTTCTGGGTTGGTACGTCATTCACGACGGTAAGCGCGTTAACGTTTCGTTCCCGTATGAAATGGATACGGTCTTCGAAAGTACTTTTTATGGTAATTACGTTGATATAAACGCAGGTTCTTCCGGACTTTCTTATAAACCGGCCGGAAATAACACTTGCGTTGTCAGCGGATATCACGGAGACGAAACGATTTTGGTCATTCCCGAAAAAACGGTCGTCAACGGCGTTCTTTGCGACGTTTCCGGTATCGATGACGGCGTTTTTAAGAATAATACCGTTACGCGATACGTCGTCAGCGCGGAAAATAAGTATTTTTCCGTACGCGAGGGCGTGCTATACAGTAAGGACGGACGCATCTTGTATGCGTATCCGGCCGCCTCTTCCGTAACTTCTTTTTCCGTACTCGACGGAGTGGAAGAGATCAGTTCTTATGCGTTTTATATGGCCGAGCAACTCGAAAACGTCTCTTTGCCGGACACCTTATTACAGATCAACGATTACGCGTTTTCGCGTTGTTCTTCTTTACAAGAAATAATAATCCCGAAAAACGTCGTTATTATCGAAGAAGGCGCTTTTCGTATGACGGGAGAAAACGCGATCGCTTCCGTCGTTTTCAGAGGAACGAAACTTACAGAGCTAGGCGACGAAGCCTTCTTCGGTTTGAGCAAACTGCTTCGCTTTGATCTTCCGGCTTCGGTAAAGACCATCGGCGACGGCGTTTTTTACGGTATGAGCGCCCTGCAAAAGATCACGGCCGAAAATAACTCCAATTTCGTAATTTATAACGGATCTCTGTATTCGTCGGATTATAAGACGCTCATTTTATATCCCGCGCAATACGACGAATCGGACAATCCGGAATTATACGTTCACGAAAATTGCCAACTTGTAAAAAGAGGCGCGTTCTTTAATGCTTTGATTGCCTGTATCACATTTTCTTCACCCTGCGAGTTGGAGGCGTACAGTATCGTATGTCCGTCGTTGGAAGCGTTGCGGTTTTCCACGTCCTCTTTCCGCATTAACAAGCAACAATTCGAGCAGTCGTTCGGCGGTTTTATGCCGTCTAAGTTTTATGTTTTGACCGGAGACGACGGGTTCGACGAATACGCGGACAAAGTAAACGTTATTCATTATCAAACGAGAGACTGGCAAGGCTATAAAGACTTCTCTTTAAGCGGCTATATTTATTCCGAAACGGATACTGCGATCACTATACTCGGATATAACGGCGTTGCGACCGAACTCTTTATTCCCGAGATGTATAACGGAAAGGCCGTCGCCGCTATCGCTCCGTACGCTTTTTACGGCAATACATCCATAACTTCCGTCAGCATTCCCGTTTTGATGCGATCTATCGGCGCGTATGCCTTTTACGGTTGCTCGGCGCTTACTTCGGTAACTATGTCGCGCGTCGCCGGTTCCGCCTTGGAAGAAATAGGGGATTATGCTTTTTATAACTGCGTTTCTTTAAAGAACGTATATTTTGAAAGCAGTCTTACGTTGTCGTCTTTCGGAAAATTCGTTTTCGATAATACATTATACGTTAAAAACGCCGATCAATTTCTGATCATGGGCGGTGTCCTCATTAAGTATACCGGACTGTCTGCGACAGTCACCGTGCCCGCAACCGTCGTTATCATCGCGGCGGACTCCTTTAAGGACGTGGGGTATATGACGAGTATTTCTTTCGTCGGTAATAATTTGCGCTACGTGGACGAATACGCGTTTCAAAACTGTATCGGTCTTAAAGAGGTCGTATTCCCGTCATCCGTCCGTTACGTCGCCGACTATGCTTTCTACGGATGTACTTACTTATTCAGCGTTAAGTACGGTGCAAAAGAAAGCGAGGTAACGCGCGGGTATTCCGCTTATAAAGAGGCAGGTACCTATTATACGGAGTATGACGCTGTATACGAGTCTTTTTCCGATTCCGTTTCTTACACCTTGACCTACCAGGCCGCCGCAAACGAGCAATACGAGGGATACGGCACGTCTTTCGTTACCTCCTATAAACTGGATGATACGAACGATATCTTTATGGGGTGGTACTTTGATTTCTTATATAAACAAAAGGCGGACTTCCCGTTGCATATCAATCGCAATACCACCATTTATGCCCGTTACGAATCTTCAACGTATATTTCGGAAGGTTTATTTTACGAAAACAACGCAGACGGTTATTATTCCGTATCCGGCTACTCGGGAAACGATTCTTATGTTATTATCCCCGAGACGTATAAAGATTTGCCGATAACGAGCATAAACGATTATGTCTTCGGCAAAAACGTATCGTATATTCGCTTACCTTCGAGAATAAACGAATTGGCGGAAAACGCTTTCGTCAATTCGGCTTGGTATCGTTCTTATCCGGGCGACTTCGTGATCTACGGCGATAACATTCTCGTCGGGTATAAGGGTAACGCTAAAGAAGTTCATATTCCCGCGGGTATTACGCTCGTATCGAACGGCATATTCCGTAATAATCTTTCGATCGAAAAGGTCGTATTGCCGGAATCCATTACGTCGATCGTCGACGATATGTTTTACGGTTGCGCCAATTTAAAGAGCATTCATATCGGTAAGAATATACGTAGTATCGGTTCTCATGCTTTTTACGGGTGTACGTCTTTGGAGCGAGTGGAGATCGAAAGCGGTTCGGCTTTGAACACCATTTCCGCAATGTCGTTTGAAGGAACCAAATGGTTTGATTCTCAAACGGACGATTGTATCATTCTCAATAATATTTTCTATAAGTATTGCGGCGAATCTTCCGTATTGCACATACCGGAAGGCGTCGTGTCTATCGCGGCGGACGCTTTTGCCGGCAATATGAATCTACGGACGGTCTATTTCCCGAATTCTTTAAGAACCGTATTCCAGAGAGCCTTTGCGAACAGTTCCGTATCCGAGGTTCATTTATACAGTTCCGGTTCTTCTTTGGCGTATATCATGGAGTCGGCTTTCGAGGGTTGCTATAATCTGACCAACTTCGAGTTCGGACATGCGACGATCCTTGCCGAAATACACGAAAAAGCGTTTTACGGCTGTTCTTCGCTCGGCGATGTCGAACTGCCTCTCTCGCTTATTTTGCTTGACAAATACGCCTTTGCGTATTCCGGCGTCAAGAACGTCGTCTTTAACGGAAACGGCGGTATACGGTCGATCGGAGAGGGCGCTTTTATGTGCTGCTATTATCTTTCGTCTTTCGATATGGGTAAATGCTCCATTATGACGTCCGTCGGAGATAAAGCGTTTTACGAGTGCATTTCTCTTTCGACGTACAAGAGCAGTGCATCCGCTACGACGAACATCGGCGCGGAAGCCTTTTATAACTGTCGTTCTTTAGTTGTTTTTTCGGTCAACAGTAAGGCTATCAAAACGATCGGAGCAAACGCTTTTTATAACGTCAACAACAGCGTCTTTGCCGCGGAGTCGACCAATACCATGGTTATTCTCGGTAACGTGCTCCTTTCTTATCGCGGGTCCGAACAACGCGTCGTTATCCCCGGGAATATCGTCTTATTGTATAACTCCGCGTTTGAAGGCAATACTCACATAATAGAAGTCGGCTTTGCGTCGAAAAACATCCTTACCGGAATCAACGACCGTGTGTTCTACGGATGCAGCAATCTTATTTCTATCGACTTTCCCGGCAGTATCGTTTCGGTTGGAGACGACGTTATGACGGGTACCGCATGGTATAACGAAAAGCTCAGAAGCAACGATTATATTATCATCGGCAATACGCTCGTTAAGTACAACGTCCAAAGCGTTCGGGATGCCGTTATCCCGCAAAACGTATCCGTGATCAATAAAAACGCGTTTAGCGGAATGAGCGTATACGATATCAAGATCGGAGAGAACGTAACTTTAATCAAAGCGGGCGCTTTCGACGGTATCGTTCCGGCGACCTGGACGGAAGGCAACAACGCGTGTCAAGGCTTCACGCTCACGATGGAAACGGCGAACCCTCCGAGATTGGAATATGACGAGAGATTTGAAAACTGTTATCAGATCTATGTCGAAGACGAAGACGTTTTGGATACCTATCGTCTGAACGTCGACTGGAAGGTACAGTTCGACCGGATCAAAGTAATAGAGAGATATTTGCTCGCCTATTCGGTTAAACAGGGAGAAGGTTCTCCCATCGATCCCGAATACGTGCACGCGCTGTATAGTTCTCGTTCGGTCAACACCGTTTCTACCGCGCAAAAACAATATGAATTCGTCGGTTGGTTCGTCGATGAAGACTGCTTTAATGCCGTGCAATACCCGCTTATTTTGACTAAAAATACAACGTTGTACGCCAAATGCGTTAACTACAATATCGGTAGCAATCCCGAGTCGTTTACATTAGATATTATAAACGACGGTTCGGGCAATTATACGATCAAAGAATACAGTGATACAAGCGACAAAAAGGTCGTCGTGATCACCGAGCAGGCAGGACGGAAGATTACTTCCATTACCGGTCACCTCGGTTACATTAAGACGGATAAATCGCTATACTATTCTATCGGATCGGCAGTTGACGAAAACGTCTACGTATTTAACGACGAGTCGATCATCGGCGAACAATACTATTCGTCCGCCGCGGGCGGCGTCTATATAGACGGCACGGATTACTATTTGAGAAGACGCGTTTCCGTATCCTCCGATAGGATCGGGACGAGAATTGCCGACGGGACGTATACTGTCGGCAGGAGAGGAAATCTCTATTTGACGACCGGCGATTATCAGAACAGTACGGAATACTTCACGTTGACGCTGATGGAAAATCGTGATATCTTCATTAAAAATCCGGACGATCCTACTGAATTCGTGTTTTACGATAAGAACGTGTATCCGGGGAATAATTATGAATTTTATCGGCGAAACGATACGATTGAAGAGATCGCTTTTGCGAACAACTGCACCATTGAGACGTTGGACGAAAACTGCTTTGCCGGTATGGTCTCGTTAAAAAAGATCACTTTGCCCGCCAGTATTAAGACCATTGCCGCCAATGCGTTTGCCGATTGCGCCTCGTTGGAGGAGATCGTTTTCTCGGATGGGATCTCGGACGTTATCATCGAGAGCTATGCGTTCAATCGTTGTACCTCTCTCGTTAATCTGACCGTACCCGAGGGTATTAAAGAAATTAAAGATCATGCGTTCATC
>CACXDF010000163.1 GCA_902766325.1 uncultured Eubacteriales bacterium
CCGGCAAGCAGAGGCACTTCTACGAAGACGAGGTTTGCGGACGATATTTCGATCTTTTTACGTAAACGCGCCATGATCTCGGGATGAGATAAGGCGTTCAATTCGGATCTTTTTTCTTCGTTATTGAAGATAACGGACGCAAGGGCTCTCTTATCCAATACACCGTTAAAAAACGCTTCCGGAAAATGCTTTTTCAAGCGTTCGAGATAAACCGGGTCGGAAAGCATTTCGCGATTGATCTCATCGCAGGACAATACGTCGCCGAACGCGGATAATTCTCTGCACACGGCGCTTTTTCCGCTTCCTATTCCGCCGGTTATGGCAATGATCCTTTTTTCGTTATTTTGCATCGTACCAGTTTTTTCCGTATGCGACGCCGACGTCGAGAGGAATAGTCAGTTTGACCGCGTTTTTCATGTTTTCACGCAGTAATTCGATGACTTTCTCTCTCTCCTCTTCCGGCGCTTCCACGATCAATTCGTCGTGGACTTGAAGTATGAGTTTCGATTTGAAGTTACCTTCTTTTAACGCGTTATACACGCGCAACATAGCTATTTTTATAATATCGCTCGCGCTTCCTTGCAAAGGAAAGTTCATTGCGGCGCGTTCGCCGAACGCTCTGATCGTGTATTGGGGCGAAGTCAGCTCCGGAAAATAGCGCAATCGACCGGCAAGCGAGGTCAGATACCCCTGCTGCTTAGCAAGAGCGACGTTTTGATCCATGTATTCACGCACTTTCGGATAGGTAGCGAAGTATTCTTCAATGAAGGCTTTCGCTTGTTTTTGGCTTACGCCTGCGTTCTTAGCGAGTCCGAATCCGGAAATGCCGTAAATGATCCCGAAGTTGACGGCTTTTGCCGAACGACGCATAGAAGAAGTGACTTCTTCAAGCGGAGTCTTAAATATCTTCGACGCGGTCAATGCGTGAACGTCCCTTCCGTTTTTGTACGCTTCGATCAGATTCGGTTCTTGTGAAAAATGCGCGAGCAGACGTAATTCTATTTGAGAATAATCCGCGGAGATAAGTACGTTACCATCTTTGGCTACGAACATTTTCCGAATCTCTCTTCCCTCCGCCGTACGCACGGGGATGTTCTGTAAGTTCGGTTCGTTGGAAGATAGTCTTCCCGTTGTCGTAAGACATTGTTTAAAGTCGGTATGGACGCGCCCCGTCGCTTTGTTGACGACCTGCTTCATACCGTCGATGTATGTCGATTTCAGTTTGGCAAGTTGGCGATACCTCAGTAACGCATCGACGATAGGATGCTCTAACTCTTCTAAAACGTCAGCGCTGACGGAAAAGCCCGTTTTGTTCTTTTTCGACGCTTTTAAGCCTAATTTGCCGAATAATATGTCGGCAAGCTGCTTATTGGAGTTAATATTAAAGTCTTTTTCTCCGGCGAGATCGTATATTGTCTCGACAAGCGTGGCGATTTCCGCCGACAGCTGTTCGTTTAATTCGTTAAGGACGTTCAGATCGACCGTAAGACCGACTCTTTCCATATCGAACAGGCATCTGATAAGCGGCAGTTCGACGTTAAAATAGAGATCGGACAGGTTTTTCTCTTGTATCTTTTCGCTTAAAATTGCGTTTAATTCCATGACGTCTTCGGATACGTTTTCACCTTTGAAGCCATAGTCGGTCAAGAGACTTGCGACGTCTTTGATTACTTTCGTATTATTGATAAGGTACGCTTGTAAAAGTACGTCGTCGTACGGCGGCAGAATATCCACGCCCCGTTCTGACAACTTATACATCTCTTTTTTAGCGTCGAAAAAGACTTTTTTATATTCTTTTCCGTATAGTTTTTTGATAAGTTGCAGCGCGTCGTCTTCGCTGAGTCCGTCGCCGAAAAGACCTTCGCATATCGGTATTTTTATCGTTGTTTTTTCATACGTAATAAAGACGTCTCGACCGTAATCGATGGATACTACGGCGCCTTTAGGAATGTTTGAGATTGCCTTTTCTCCCTCTTCGTAAGACGATATCTCGATGCGGTCGTATTTGATCTCGGGGCGCACGGACGGTACGATATGTTCGTCTTTATAATTAAACCGCGCGATGAGATTTTTGAATTCCAATTTCGTCATCGTTTCTTTAGCTTCGTCCGGCAGGACGGGATCGAAAGAAATATCGTCCAAAGCGCACGGAATATCTGCCGCCGTTTCGATGGTTGCGAGATCTTTGCTTAAGTAGACGTTCGATCTGTCGTTTTCAAGTTTTTCCCGCAGTTTACCTTTGACTCCATCGATGTTACGATAGATACCTTCGACGGAACCGTATTTAGCGAGCAGGTCTTTCGCCGTTTTGTCGCCGATGCCGTTGCATCCCGGTATATTATCCGAGCTGTCGCCGGCAAGGGCTTTATATTCGATGATCTGTTCGGGCGTAAAACCTTCTTCGCGCAGTAATTCCGGCGTGTACTTTTTGATGTCGGTCACACCGCGCTTGGTGTGAAAAACGGTTGTGGTATCGTCGACGAGTTGCAATACGTCGCGATCTCCCGAAACGATGATCGTTTCTTCGTGAAAGCGTTTTGACAGCGTTCCGATTATGTCGTCCGCTTCGATCCCCTCTTTAAAAAGAATTTTAATCCCCATTTTCGTCAGCAGATCCTGCAGTACGGGAACTTGCATAACGAGTTCTTCAGGCATTGGTTTTCTGCCCGCCTTATATTCAGAGTATTTGATATGACGGAAGGTCTTCGCGTGGCAGTCGAAAACAGCGCATATATGGGTCGGATTTTCTTCGTTTATCAGCTTATTCAGCATAGATAGATACCCGTATATAGCGTTTGTGAAGAGCCCGTCTTTCGTTTGCATCGGCGGAAGCGCGTAAAACGCCCTGTTGATGAGGCTGTTGGAATCGAGTAGCAGTATTTTAGTCAATTTTTTGGTCTCCCGATTTGATCCAGTTTTTCTTTCTCATCAGTTCGCTAACGCCGAAGCTGACGACGGCGGGTATAACGAACAGACACAATATAATACCGAGGACGATCTTGACGGTCGGTACGTTCCAGGCCGTAGATTCCGCAATTGCGCCGAAAACGCCGACGAGGCCGCTGGTTCCCATACCGCCGCCTGTTGCATTGCAACGAAGGTCAAGAAGTACGGCTACGAGCCCGGAAACGGCGCTTGCCGCGATCTCAGGGATCATGATCTGCGGTTTTTTCATAATATTCGGTATCTGGAGCATACTCGTTCCGATCCCCTGCGAGATCAGACCGCCCCATTTGTTTTCACGGAAGGAAGCCACGGCAAAACCGATCATATGCGCCGCGCAACCGGCAACGGCGGCGCCGCCCGCGATAGCGAGGGCCTCGGCGTATTCTGCCGGCACGGCGGCCGCTATTGCGATCCAGATGGCCGCGCTCGAAGTGGGCATCGTCAGAAGTATGCCCATGATGACGGCGACGAAAATACCGACGATGATCTTAACGGCGGTGCCGGCTTGAATGGCAAGCGCGATACCGATGCCGATAAGGTCGACCAGTTTAATGAACGGCCATGCGATGAAGATACCGCCGAGCGCAAGTATTACCATACCGAGCGGGACGAGAACGATATCCAGTTTTGTCTTTCCGGCGTACAGACCGGCTATTTCAATGGTAAAAAGCGCTACGACGTAGCTTCCGATCGGATTGCCTGGCGCGCCGAATTTCAATGCGACAAAAGGCGCGTTCGTGCAAAGAGAGGTTACCGCGCCGCCGGCGAAAGCGCCGATAAGACCGGTCACGGCCGCGCTGAAAATAACGAGCGGCTTAGCTTTCAATTTATAAGCGATGCCAACGCCGATCCCGGCGCCCATCAACATCTTTGCGATCGATCCGAAATAGACGAGAATGGAGCCGAAGACGTTATCTCCGCACCAAGATCCGATCTGAGCGATGATGGTACCCGCGATAAGCGTGCAAAAAAGACCCGAAGCCATTCCGCTGAATGCGTCGATGAACCAACGTTGCGGTAACTTTTTCAGTTTTCCGACAAATTCTTCCTTACTCATTTATGCCTCCTGAGGATGCGTATAATTTTTTCGTATAGTTCTTTTTCCTTTTTTTTCGAAAAAAAGGTAATATTTTTTTCGTGTTTAGTAATTAATGCGTCTTTTAACATTAAAAAGTATTCTTCTTCGTCGTAAATCTTGTATTTTTCCGCTTTCAAACTCGTCGCCAACGGTTCGACGTAAGTGATAAGCGCGTTTTCGATATTATTATCGTCCGACGGTAATAACTCGTCAAGTTCTTTTCGGCTTAATTGCGAAAGAATTTTTTTTGCCGTTTCGCCGTTGCCTTTTACATAATATTTTTGCCCCATATAACCGTTGATCATTCTCAGAGCGTCGTAGTAGCCTGTTTTTTTGTTCTTTTCCATTTTGTCTTCGGACGGATCGACGGCTGAACCCAAGTTTTCGGAAGGAACGATATATCTTACGCGAATATCCGGATCGACGACGGGTCTTCGGGGCGGACGGGATTTGGTTCGTATCGCTATTATGTCGTCGTAACCGCGGGACGCGAGCACTCCGACCGGCAGATTATCGTATACGCCTCCGTCTAAATAATATTTGCCGCCTAATCGGTTAAGACGAAAAAGCGGATAATAGGCGCTTGCCAAAATGTATTCGTGCAATGAGCCGACGGGAATATCTTCTTTATACAGTTCAAGCGGCTTTCGATCGCTTAAACAATAGGTTACGAGCGCATAATCCGTTTTCGACGCGCGCAGTTTGTCTTCGTCGACGTATTTTTTTAAAAAAGCAAGCAGATTATCGGTGGGAACGCCGGCGTTTTTTAAAACGGAAACAAATTCTTTCGCCCAATATTCGGCTAGTTTTACCGAATAGTTTTTGTTTCTCAGCGCGTCGATCTGCTCGCGCGAGACGCCGGCGATATCTGCCGCCGACACTTCCGACCAGGCTTTCCAAAGTGTTTCGTATCCGCCGTCTTGAACGATCATTGCGGCGTTGATCGCGCCGATAGAAGTACCTGCCACTCCGTCGAAAGAGTAGCCGGAATCGTATAGCGCTTTGACCGCGCCGCAATGGTAGGCGCCTTTTGCACCGCCTCCTTCCAAGACTAAACCTTTCATTATATTATTTGACCGTCAATATGAATTGTAAGGAGTAGTTTTGTTTTGCGTGGATGTCGTACTGCGGTTTCAGATACGCGATCCCCGTTCCGTCGCCGCCGACGCCGCGCTGCTTTCCATCGATATTAACGGTATAATACCCGTCTTTGACCAGTTCGTGCAGATGAGTCGCTTTCTCGAGTTTTTCGATCGAATAAGGAAGTACGGAAAATTCAAACGGTTTTTCGATCGCGTTGATAATTATGCCGTTATCTTCCGAGCCGATATCGAGGTAGCGCGTTTCGGTATGGTTGCCGTTAGCTTGCGGATAAAGATATTCGTGATTGAAGTCTTCCGCTATGCCTTCGTATTTCTTTAGTAATGCGGCTGTCGCTCGATCGCAATAGTTTTCGTGCGGGCCTTTGCCATAGAATTTCATTCCGCTTATTTCTTCACGCAGCGCAAAATCGAATCCGTAGCGTATGATACCGATAGACGGGTTGATCGTCATGGAAACGTCGATCTCGCTCTTTCCGATCAAATACGACGTCGTCAATTGTTTTGCGTAAGGATACTTCCAGACGATATTGACTTTTGCGTATTCGTCATCCTTCGTCACCGTTATTTTTTTCGGACGAAGTTTTTTCTGAGCGATGAAGTATTTGTTGGGGCGTTTTATAAGATCGGCCAAAAATTTCGGAGCGATCTTATAACTGTCGTTGTCGATCGTAGGTCTTACGAAATTCGGTAAGATCGGCATTTTGAGCATTTCTTTATCGTTCTTAACGATACTTGTCAGTCCTCCGCTCATTTTGTCGAAGATGACGAGCAGTTCGCTGTTTTTAACGGATATTTCCCACTCCGTTTCTTGCACATCGGGCAGGTCTTCCGGAAGTTTAGGCAAATTAAAATCGCTTTTACGAAGAATAAATTGCTCATAAGCGACTGTTTCGTCTTTTTTCAGCACGATATCGTTTTCGATTAGTTTTAAAGAAACGATCAGAACCGACTCTTGCGTGGTTTTCGGAATATCCGTCAGATTGATCTCGGTATAGTCGCCGCCTTCGACGGAAGGCACGTCGTAACGTTGCGTCGCGACGAGTTCGCCGTTTTCATAATATTCGGCGTCAAGATAGAACTTATTCAAATTGGTGAACATATAGTTGTTCTGCAAGCGCAAAACTTGTTCTTCCAGCGTAAAATCAACCATTTGATGTTGTTTTTTGACTTCAAAGAAAGCCGGATTCGGAGTCCTGTCCGCGCGGAGGATACCGTTGAAGCAGAAACTGCCGAAATTCGGTTGATCGCCGAAGTCGCCGCCGTACGTCCAACGGACTGTTCCGTCGGAATCCGTTCTTTTGATCGATTGATCGGCAAAGTCCCAAATAAAACCGCCCGCAAGTCGATCGTATTTTTTAAAGTCGTCCCAGTAATCGGAAAAATTGCCTAAACTGTTACCCATACAATGCGAGTATTCGCATTGCATAAAAGGAAGATCCTTATATTTTTTGACCGAATACATCCGACCGAAAGGATAAGCGAGACTGACGCCGTGTTTATGACGTTTTTCGCCCTTCCCTATTTCTTTCATCTCTTCCTGACGCGTGTACATTTCGCTCATTACGTCGCTGATCTTGCCCGTCACGTCCCCTTCGTAATGAATGAAGCGGGATTTATCCAAAGCGAGAATCGCTTTCTTCATGTTGGCGAATACTTTTCCGCAGCCGGCTTCGTTGCCGAGCGACCAACAAACGATACTGGGGTGATTACGCAGAGCGTTGACCATGTTTGTACAACGATATACGCATTGTTTTTCCCAATATTTACTGTTTTTGGGGAGAATACCGCTTAATCCATGCGTTTCAAGATTGGTTTCCGCGATAACAAGAATACCCATTTGGTCGCATAAATCGTAAAACGCGTGATTATTCGGATAGTGACAGCACCTTATGGCCGTTATATTGTTATGTAAACAAATCTCAAGGTCCTTTTTAATTAATTCGACGGGAACGGCGTGTCCGTATTCGGGATGAAATTCATGTCTGTTGACGCCGCGGAATTTGACGGGTTTACCGTTCAAAAGAATATAGGGTCCTCTGCCGTTTTCCATCGGTACGATCTTTACTTCCCGTAGACCGCAAGGAATGATCCTTTTATCGTAAAGTACGTTACCTGATTTTAATTGGATTTCTATATGGTACAAATTCGGTTTTTCATGAGACCAAAGTTCGATCTTGTCGAGAGAAAGGACGAACGTCGCATTCCCGTCTTCGTTCGTTTTGAGAATAAACGGCTTTGTCGTCTTGTCGGGGGCGATTAATGTCGCCGTAATATCGGTGCTTTTATCGGACGTTACGTAATTCGCGTTTAACGTGATCTCCGCTTTGTCGTACGTTTCGTTCAGTTTGCAGTTGTAATAAGCGTCCTCAATATGACGAGAAGCGTTTTCTACCAAATAGACGTCACGGAATATGCCGGAAAGCCTCCACATATCCTGATCTTCGAGGTAGCTGCCCGTACAGTACCGAAATACGACTACGCAGAGTCTGTTCTTACCTTGCTTTACGATCCCCGTTACATCGTATTCCTGATAGCTGAACGTATCTTCGCTGTAACCGATGAATTTACCGTTCAGATAGATCTCCCCGGAAGGATTGATCCCGCCGAAGTAAAGTCGCGTTTCCCCTGCTTTTTTATCGGCGATAAAGTCAGTTGCGTATAATCCGACAGTATTCTTTTTTGCGTTGATATGGGGAATAAGAAGCGGATTCATACTCAATTCGTACGGGTATTTGATGTTCGCATAAAGCGGCACGTCATAACCGAGTATCTGCCATTCAGAAGGAACTTTGACAGTATCGAAAGAAGAAAGGTCGAAATCTTCTTTGACGAAATCTTCCGGTATTTCGGAATAATTATTACAAAACTTGAATTTCCAATTGCCGCTGAGTAGTTTTGTTTTGGGCTGATTTGATTCGTTCAGCGGAAAACCGCATGCATGTCTCGGAAGGACGTTTTTGCAAAAAACGCCTTTTTTGTTATATATATCAAACATAAAAAATATGTCTCCGTATTTTAATTTATATTTATATTCTAACATAATAATAATTTCATTTCAACTTGTTTTAGTAAATATTTGTTTAAAATGTAAAAAAATGTATCAATGCTACATTGTGCAATTATTTGTAGCGCTCGATACATTTTTAAAGTAAAATTATGTATTGTGATTTATGATTTAATAAATTTTTGCCAATCTGTTCATTGCTTCGATCGTATTTTCGGTCGTATTAAAAGCAGTCAGACGGAAGAAACCTTCTCCGTTTTTACCGAAACCGCTGCCGGGTGTTCCAACGACTTGACAGTTGTTTAAGAGAAAATCGAAGTATTCCCAGGAGCTCATACCGTTCGGACATTTGATCCAAAGATAGGGAGAATTAATGCCGCCGGTAAACCAGATCCCGGCTTTTTTGACCGTGTCCGTCATGATCATTGCATTGTTATGATAGATTTCGATCGTCTTACGAATATTTTTTAATCCGACGTCGGAAAAGACGGCTTCCGCCCCTCTCTGCGTGACGTAGGATACGCCGTTGAATTTAGTCGTTTGACGGCGAAGCCACATCTTATTCAGGCTCATGCCGGAACAAGTCAGGTTCTTCGGTACGACCGTATAGCCGCATCTTGTACCCGTGAAACCGGCCGTCTTGGAGAAAGAACAGAATTCTACCGCGCATTTATCGGCGCCTTCGATCTCGTAGATGGAGCGAGGCAAGTCTTCTTGTACGAATGCTTCGTAAGCGGCGTCGAACAAAATAAGAGCGTTGTTTTTAAGTGCAAATTCGACCCAAACTTTAAGTTGATCTCTCGAAAATGTAGCGCCGGTCGGATTATTCGGAGAACAGAGATAAAAGACGTTGCCTTTCGTTTTCTCATCCGGAAGCGGTAAAAAGCCGTTCTTTTCGTTGCCGAATATGTATTCGATCTTACGACCGAGCATGACGTTACTATCGACGTAAACGGGATAAACGGGGTCGGGAACGACGATCACGTTGTCGTTATCGAGCAGATCGGTGAAGTTTCCGATGTCGCTTTTTGCTCCGTCGGAAACGAAGATCTCGTCGGCATCGAGTTTGACGTTCATTTCTTTCAGATAGTATTCCGCTATCTTTTCACGTAAAAACGCGTATCCTTGTTCAGGGCCGTAACCGTGAAAGGTTTCTTTGCAACCCATTTCCGACGCAGCTTTTTTCATGGCTTCGACGACCTCGGGGACGAGCGGTTGGGTGACGTCGCCTATTCCCATTTTGATCAGTTTTTGTTCCGGATGAGCCGCAGCGTATGCGTTGACTTTTTTTGCAATATCCGTAAAAAGATAACTCTCTTTCAGATTTTTGTAGTTCTCGTTGATCTTAAACATTTATTTCTCCTTCGAAATTGTATTCGGCCGAGCCGATCTGAATAATATCTTCTTTTTCTATTTTGCATACAAGCGTGCCTCCGGCTAGATGCACGTTCGTTTCCGCTTTGCCGGATGCGATCAGTACGGCGGCGGCTCCCGTTCCGCAAGCTAACGTTTCGCCGCAACCTCTTTCGTATACCCGCGCGTTGTAACCGTCGTACGTTTTTGTAACGAATTCTACGTTGGTACGCGACGGAAAGAATGCCGTGCATTCCGATATGGAACGCGCAAGTTCTTCGTCGTACGGCTTTTCGATGACAAAATGCGGGTTGCCAACGTTTACTCTTTTACCGCAATATATCTTTCCGTTTATCACAATATTGCGTAATTCTGTATCGTACGATACGGGCTTTCCTAAGTTTATCGAGACCGTAATACCGTTGAACAAACCTGTTTTAACGCCTGCTTTCGTATGCACTGTTATTCCTTTGCCGATCGCTCCGACATGCCGTATAAGGCATCTTAAAGCGTTGCCGCACATTTCCGCTTCGGTTCCGTCTATGTTAAAAATCTTCATGGACAGAGTGTTTTTTCCGATTTCCCGAAAAAGTACCACTCCGTCGCTGCCCACACCCTTATGCCTGTCGCATAAGAAAGGAATATTCAATTCCGGGGCTTCCCCGGAAAATTGTTTTTCATCGATAAAAATATAATCGTTACCGAGACCGTTCATTTTAAAAAACCGCATATGATTCCTTTTTTATAAAGAATATATACGGTTTACGAAAGGTCTTTATTACTTTTTATAGACGATTCTACCGCAATGCGGACACTCGGCGATATCGCCCGGATTCTGCAATTTTTTGTCCACTTCGATAAATATATCCATACCGCACGCGCCGCAGTTTTTATCCATATACGGTACGAATGCCGGCATTTTTTTGTTTTTACGAAGTTCCATGTATTGTTTCAGATAATTGGGTTCGATGTCCTTTGCAAGATTATCGAGCGTAGCGCGTATTGCCTGCGTTTTGGTTTCGAATTCGGTTTTCTTTTTATTGAAAGCCTGCGTGCTGTTCATATATTCGCGGTTGAGCGCGTCCATTTTATCGTTGATGGCGCGGTTTTGCGCCGCGGCGTCGGCGATGGACTTCGTCACTTTCGTAAATTCTTTCGACAGCTCGTTAACGATCTTTTCGTACTCTTGAAGTTGGTTTTCGTACTGAATAAAATCATCTTCCGTCTTGAACTCCGCTTCGGCGGAAAGCTGTTCTTTCATCTCTTCCGTTTCGGTGATCTTTGCGGCGAGTTTTTGCATTGCGGCAAAGTAACCGGACAGAGCTTTAGACAGTTCTTGCAAAGAATTGTTACATTCGATGAATTTATTTTTGCAAAGAACGGCTCTCTTGCGTTCTTCGGATTCTCTCAGCTCTTTTTCTTGACGATAGTAGACGAGGTCGGTTTTTTGGTATTCCAACATTTTTTGAAGTGACATGATTTTCTCCTTTATTGATAGGGATTTTGCGCGCATTCCGCTTCATAAACGCGTGCGTTCGGCATTTTCTTTTCGATCAGATCTTTTATTAATTTCAAAAATCCTTTTTCGCTCGTAAAATGACCGACTTCAATTATAGCATAGCCGATGTCTTTTGACAATCGTGCAACGTTATATTTTACTTCGGAAGTGACTAAAACATCGCTGATTGCGCTGAAAGTCAGTATATTATCTTCGTCTCCGCCGCCGGAACCGTTGACGCAAACGACTTTTTTGATTATGTTTTTTCGCCCTGCGATCACTTTCACGTATTTTTCGCCTATGATTTCAGCGATCGTTTCGGCGTATTCATACAGATCGGTTTCTTGATCAAGCGTTCCGATCCTGCCTTCCGTAAGCGGTCTTACATTCGTAAGGCCGATTTCTTTCGCAAAAAGATCGTTGAGACCGCCCTGCGCAAAATCGATATTGGTGTGCGCCGAATAGACGGTGATACCTTTATTCGTCGCGTCGATCAATGCGCGTACTTTCGGATAGCGAGTATCTATATTTTCGAGCGGCGACCAAATGGACGGATGGTGTTCGACGATCAGATTGCAATTTTTTTTCTCCGCTTCGAATATTATTTCCGGAGAAAGATCGAGACAGACGAGCACGCCGGTCAGTTCTTTACTCGGATCGCCTGTTTTCAGCCCGCAATGATCGTAAGAAAGCTGTGTTTCTATCGGGGC
>CACXDF010000164.1 GCA_902766325.1 uncultured Eubacteriales bacterium
CGGCAAAACGGAGTGCGGAGCAGTCGAGACCGTATGGATGGCGCGCGGAATACACCCGTACAGGCAGAACAGAGATAACGTGTTCGGTTGGGTGGTGAGCGTCACGTACGAGGTGCAACGCGACGTCGCACAAAGTAAGATACTCGGTTATCTCGATCCGTCGTGGATCGAAGACATCGTTATGCAAAAGGGGAGTAAGGACAGTCCGGCTTCCGGCATTATCGACGTTATCGTCATCCGAAACGTGTTCGGCGGCTTGTCCAGGATCGGATTTAAGTCGGTCGAACAGGGGAGAGAAAAGTTTCAGGGGGCGAGTCTCGATTTCGTTTGGTTTGACGAAGAACCGCCCAAGGACGTCTACGACGAATGTCGGATGCGCGTTTTCGATAAGAAAGGCGATATCTTCGGTACTATGACGCCCCTCAGCGGACGGACGTGGGTCTATGAAGAAATTTATCTCAATAAGTACGACAATAAAGAAATTTGGTACGAGCAGATGGAATGGTCGGATAATCCCTACCTAGACGAAGAAGAAATAAAGAATTTGACCTCGGGGATGTCGGAAGAAGCCCTTGACAGCCGCAGGTACGGGCGCTTTGTCGGTGACGGCGGACTGGTCTATCCGGAATTTAACGAAAGTATTCACGTCATCGATCCTTTCGACGTGCCACCCGAATGGCAAGATATCATCAGTATCGACCCGGGCTTAAAAAATCCGCTCAGCGCGCATTTTTACTGCTCCGATCACGACGGCAATATCTACGTCGTAGCCGAACACTACGCCAAAGAAAAGGACGTGGACTGGCATGCGAGCCGAATAAAAGAGATAGCGGACAGACTCGGTTGGCGCAGAAACAGTCGCGGTAATCTCGACGCGCTTATCGACAGCGCGGCAGGACAACGGACGCTCGCCGCCTCTAAAAGCGTTGCGGAAATGTTTTCCGAGCGGGGAATCGACGTCAATTGTCGGGTCAATAAAGAAGTATTCAGCGGTATCAATCGTGTCAAGTCGCTCTTTGCCATGCGCCCGCCGTCCATTTTTATTTTTCGGAATTGCAAAGAGATGATCCGAGAATTAAAAGGATACGTATGGGGCAACTGCGATATGCCCGTCAAGCGCGACGATCACGCGATGGACGAACTGAGATACTACGTCATGTATCACCGGGCGGCGTTTATGCCCGAGAAAAAGACGGAGACGGCGCTTGAAAAGAATTTCAAAAAACTGGTCGCGCAGGCAAAGAGGAGGTGATGAGTATGCTTGAGACCTTGTATAAAAAAGCGAAAGGATACGACGTGGAAGAGGTCGTATGCGAATACAGCGTGGACGAAAACGGCGAGAGACAACTTTCCAAAGAAAAACATTCGATTAAGCATATCCCGCCGGATCTATCCGCGATCAAAGCCTATATGGAGCTAAAAGACTCCGATCTGCAAAGAATGGGAACCGAAAACTTAAAGAAAGAGAAGATCAGACTTCTGAAAGAACTTAAAAAAAGCGAGGGAAAACATGAAAGAAAACAAAATCGATCCGAGAGTTAAATTCGTTCGCGAAGATTTCGCGAGGCGCGTCGAAGAGAGGTTGAATCTGGAAAGGAGCTGGCTGCTCAACCTGAACTTTTATGCCGGAAATCAACAGTCTCAGGTGCTCCCCACCGGGGAGATAACGGAAGCGGACAAGCGTTACGTTTGGCAAGAGAGCGAGGTCTATAACCATATCGCGCCTATCGTCGAGGCTCGTCTCAGTAAGTTTGCGAACATTCGCGGACTGGTCAGCGTCGTGCCTGCGACGAGCGATCCGGCGGACGTCGAAACGGCCAAGTTTTCTACGAAACTTCTCCGGAGCGTAGAAGAGGAAAACAATTTCAAAAAGCTGGTAAACGAGGCGACTTTTTGGTCGGAACTGACGGGAACGGCTTTTTATAAAGTTACTTGGGCGACGGGTAAAGGCAGATGCGTTTCTCCGGAAGAAAAACTTTACGAGGGGGACGTGGATATCGTCGTTTGTCCTCCATACGAGATCTATCCGGACAATTTGAGCGCCGGAAGCATGGAAGAAGTACGCAGTCTCATTCACGCCAAGGCCTATCCGCTTTCCGTCGTTGAAGAAATATGGGGCGTCAAACCGAAAGCAGGCGGCCCGGTAAGCGTATTTTTATGCGATAGCATCACGGCGGGAGGGAACGGTTTGCAGAACGGTCGGAACAAAATGATCCGCAGCGCCGAAAAGAGCGACTACGTGACAGTACTTGAGCGATATTCTTTACCCGACGCGGAAAACCCGGACGGCAGACTGATCGTCGTGGCGGGAGATACTCTTTTGTATGACGGACCATTGCCTTATTCTTGCGGAGACAACGGTACGAAAAAGTTGCCGTTTATTCGTCAAGCCTGCATTTCTCAACCGGCATCCTTTTTCGGTAGCAGTATCGTGGAAAGGATGATCCCCGTGCAACGGGCGTACAATGCGATCAAAAACCGCAAACACGAATATTTCAATCGTATGACAGCGGGTGTATTGATCGCCGAAGACGGAAGCGTCGACCTTGACGAACTGGAAGAAGAGGGGATCGGACCGGGGAAGGTACTCGTTTATCGCCAGGGGAGTAACGCGCCCGTGATGGAAAATATGGGAGGCGTTCCCGCGGAATTCGGAGACGAAGAGGACAGACTTTTATCCGAGTTCGTGACGATAAGCGGCGTCAGCGACTTCCTTCTTTCTTCCGGCGTGTCGGCCAATAATATGTCCGGACTGACGTTGAAACTCATTATGCAGCAAGACAGCGGCCGCTTGGCTATGACCGCCGATAATATTCGCTTCGCGATCAAAGACGTCGGCAAAATGATCCTGTCACTTTATAAGCAGTTTGCGTCGTTCGGACGGTTAAAAAGGATCGCCGGCGACAACGGCACGCCCGAAACGGCTTTCTTTTCGGCAAGCGATATCAGTTGTGAGGACGTCGCGTTCGACGTCGAAGACGAAAACGTCCTTTCTCCCGAGATGAAAAAAGAGACGGCGAAAGAAATATTCGAGATGGGGCTTATGAACGGACCGGACGGGAAGCCCGACCAAGCATCTCGTCTGAAAATGCTCGAATTGATGGGCATGGGCAACTGGCAAAGCGCCTGTCACGAGCAAGAACTTCATCGCAAAAAAGCGATGCGAGAAAACGAAATGTCTATCGATTCGGTACCCGAAGTCGAAAGTATAGATGACCACACTATTCATATAAGCGAACACACGAGTTATTTGCTCCAAGAGAATTGTCCGCTCGGACCGGAAGAAAGACGTTCGCTTATCAAACATGTGGAAGGTCATAAAGACTTTTTACGGACGTGACCGATCGAGAAGCATAAAACACCGAACAAAAAGGAGTTAAGAAGAATGGAACAAGAAAAAATTTCTCAGGATCCCGCCGCTTGCGGCGACAAGAAAACGGAAACTTCTTACGGAAAATTTAATTCCGCCGAAGACCTTCTCAAAGCCTATGCCGCTCTCGAAAGCGAATTTACGAAAAGAAGTCAGAGACTAAGAGAGCTGGAAGCCGCGTCTTCCGTCGCCGAAAAGGCGAACGAAGTGGATGCTTTTATAAAAAAGTATCCTATCGCCGAACGCTACAAGGACGAATTGAACGAAGAGATCGCCGTGTCCGCCGATGCGGAAAAAAGCTATGAGGGCGCTCTTCTCAACGTTCTGTCCCGCAAAGTCAAGACTGCGGACGAAATGGCAAAGGACGAGAACGTCATCAGTAAGGTGCTGAATGACGAAGAGAACAAAGATTATGTGATCAACGGTTATCTCGACCGTATCCGCAAGAACAGTTCTTATAAGTCTTTACCCAAAGGGGGAGCTATCCCCGTCGCGCCTTCTTACCGCCCGCGTTCCATCAAAGAGGCCGGAGAAATAGCGAAAAAAATTTTAGAGAGGATGTAAAAAATGTTAACGATCAGTAATGCAGACAAGATATTGCGTTCGGTTTATCTCGACGCCGTGGCGGAAGAGATCAAAGAAAACACCAGTCCGTTTATTTCGCGTCTGGAAGAAACGAGCGAATACCTTGCCGGAAAAGAAATCATATCTCCTTGCCGTATCGGTATCAACGGCGGCGTGGGATGCGTCAGTGAAACGGGTAACTTGCCGACGGCGGGTTCGCCCAGTTATATCAATCTGAAAGCCAATCTCTGTAACGTGTACGGCAATCTGGAGATCAGCGATAAGTTGCTTCGTATCGGACAGGGCGCGCCCTCTTCGGTAGTCAACGTGCTCAATCACGAAATGGAAAACTTGCTCAAATCGGCCAAGTTCAATATGCGCCGTATGCTTTTTCAGAACGGTAGCGGTCTTCTTGCGACCATTGACAGTCATACGACTTCGACCGGAACCGTCCTTTCCGTGGATAGCACTAAGAATATCGTCGAAGGTATGATCATCGATATCAACGGCACCACGGGCGCTCTTTCTTCCGGACATACCGTAACTTACGTCAATCGCGCCGACGGTACGGTCACGATCACGCCTTCCACGACCTATACGACCGCGGGGAATACCCTTTCCGTACAAGGCAGTTTCAATAATGAAATATACGGTTTGCCCTATCTATTCGATAGCAATCTGACTATGTTCTACGGTAATTCGAGAAGAAGCGTTTCTTTTGCGCTGCCCTCCGCTTATACGGCGAACGCCGTCACCAACGACAGCATTCAGGAAGTGCTCGACAATATCGAAGAGAACTACGGCTCCACGCCCAATCTCATCATCACGTCTTACGATATGCGTCGTAAGTACCTCGAGTATCTGAGAACCAACTGTCTGAACATCGACCACAAGGAGATCGAGGCAGGGTTCAGCTCCATCACCTACAACGGTATCCCGCTGTACGTAGAAAAGTTCGCGCCGGATAATACCGCTTACTTCGTCAATACCGACGACTTCAAGTTGGTCCAACCGAGCGAATGGAGCTGGCTCGAAAGCAACGACGGCAATATTTTGCACCAGATGGACGGCAAGGCCGCGTACTACGCAACTTTGGTCAAGTATTGCAACCTGCTTTGCGTTCGTCCGATGGCGCAAGCCAGTCTGACCTACGTCGCTCCGACCGCTCCGACCGAAACCGAACCGTCCGACGAGTCCGATGGCGAATAATCGATAAAATGCGAGGCGCAGATGAAAATAAAGATCAATAACGACCTGTTCGACATAGCGTCGAGAGTAAAAGAGATCGACCCTCGGTACGAGATATATTTCGAGACCGAAACGCAGAAGTTCACATTATGGGCGGACGGAAAAAGACAACTGACTTTTCCGTTCGAGAACTTGGACGAAAGAGCCGTTCTATATGCTCGGAAAACGCGCGTTGAAAATGCGGAAGAAATTATCCGCGAGATCGATTCTTGCAATGAAAAGCATGAAAACGAGAGGGTCGGTCGTGTTCTTGATAAGATCGAGGACGAATATTCCCGTCGTCTGCGCCTTGCCCGCGTATAAAACGAGAGGAGGCGGAAATGACAAAAAAATCCATTTTGGAAGCAACGGCTCGGATGCTCGGTTTGACCGTCGATTTTACTACGGAAAACGACCTTGTCACGGCTCTCGATTCTTGCTGCGATTACGTTCTGAACGAATTGAGTACGCAACACGAAGACTTATTGACGACCGAAACGATCGTCGCGAGCGATAAGAAACTGCTTTTTACTCGATTCCGAGAAAAAGTCGTGCACGTTCGCTCCGTAAAGAAAAACGGAAGGAAAGTCGGTTTTACGCTTTATCCCGCGCATATCGGGGTCGCTCGAGACGGAGAATACGACGTCTCCTACACCTACGCGATCAGCGCTCCGCTTTTGAACGAGTGGCTTAAACTCCCGCCGAAGTATACCGAAGAGATACTTTCTTTGGGGGTGGCGGCGGAGTATCTTTATCGTACGGGTTACGAGCGTGACGCCGCGATGTTTTCCGATCGGTATTATACCGCGCTGAAAAACCTGTCCGTCGTCAAAAGAAACGTCGTTTTGCCGGTAAGGAGATTTTTATGAAATACTACGCAAAAAACCGTTATGAAGAGCCGAAAGAATTCGTCTACAAGATAGAACGTTTTTCCGGCGTCGACGCGGCGACCGACGAAAACGCGCTCCCGCTCGGGTATGCGTCTTACGCTTATAACGTGCGATTCCGCGGCGGCGCTATGTCGCATGGATACGGAGTCGGATACGCCGCCGTCGGCGGCAGATATCTGCCCGGTATGATCGCCGTGGGAGAAGCGATCAAAAAAGTTTTTTTGTATAAGAGATTCGATCGGACGACCGGGATAAGAGACGACAGGTTGATCGTGCAAAGCGACAACGATAAACTATATGAAGCCGACTTGACGACCGACACCGTATTCCACGAGATCAACGTACAACTGGGCGGAGATAAGCTGACTTTTCTTAATTGCGAATATAACGAAAAAGACGTTCTTTGGATCTGCGACGACCACGGTCACTTGATCTTTTACGACGGATCGACGATACAAACGATGAGCGATACCCCTTATTTTTCGGACGCGTGCGTCTATAACGGGCGAGTCTTCGCTTCTTCCGGAACGGGCGCCAACGTCCTTCGATTCAGCGCCGAAAAC
>CACXDF010000165.1 GCA_902766325.1 uncultured Eubacteriales bacterium
AAAAGCGTCCTTTCCTATCATGTTCTTGGTGCTGTCGAGCAGCGGAACGTGCAACGTGATGAAGTCGGAGCCGGCATAGATCTCGTCGAGAGAAGAAATAACGACTTCTTTCGGGAGAGCAGCCTTGCTCTTTTCGGACATATAAGGATCGTAACCGAGCACTTTCAAACCGAGGGCGAGGCAGGATTTAGCGACCAAAACGCCGATGGCCCCGAGGCCTACGATACCGATCGTCTTACCGGCAATTTCGGTTCCGGCAAAGTTACCCTTTCCCTTTTCCGCCTGTTTGGCTACGTCGTCGCCGGAAAGAGTGTTGACCCATTTGTTTCCGCCGATGATATCGCGGGAAGAGAGCAGCATAGCGCAAAGCACGAGTTCTTTAACGGCGTTAGCGTTGGCGCCGGGCGTGTTAAAGACGACGACGCCCTTTTCCGCCATTTTTTCGCAGGGAATGTTATTGACGCCGGCGCCGGCGCGGGCGATAGCGACCAAATTTTCTCCGACCTGATATTCGTCCATTTTCGCGCTGCGGACCAAGATGCCGTCCGGGTTTTCGCAAGCGTCGACACAGGTATACTTTTCGTCGAATTGATCGGCAATCACAGGACTGATTTTGTTTAACTTCAAAATATTATACATGATTTTTACCTTCGTACTGCTTTGTGATTATTTGTTTTCCATCTCGAATTTCTTCATGAATTCGATAAGCGTTTTGACGCCTTCGACCGGCATAGCGTTGTAGATGCTGGCGCGCATACCTCCGACGAGACGATGCCCTTTCAAAGAAACGAGACCGTTTGCCGTGGCTTCTTTGACGAATTTGGCGTCCAGATCGGGATCGCCGGTCACGAAAGGCACGTTCATGATGGAACGATCAGCCTTGTTGACGTTGTTCTTGTAGAGGCTCGAGTTGTCGATAAAGTCGTACAGAAGTCCGGCTTTATAGACGTTCTGCTTTTGAATGGCTTCCACCCCGCCGAACTTTTTCAACCATTTAAAGACCAGACCCGCCATATAGATAGAGAAGCACGGCGGAGTGTTATAGAGGCTGTTGTTGTCCGCTTGCGTCTTATACTTAAGCATAGTCGGGCAGAACGGAAGCGGTTCGCCGTTATCGACGAGATCTTTCTTGACGATGACAACGGTCAATCCCGCGGGAGCAATGTTCTTTTGCGCTCCGGCGTAGATCAGTTGAAAACGGTTAACGTCGATGGCTTCGCCGAGGATGTTACTGCTCATATCGCAGACGAGATTATTTACTTTCGGGAACTTGGTGTAGTGCGTTCCGAAAATGGTGTTATTGGTGGTGATATGCACGTAGTCGGTATTCGCTCTGTATTCGAGTTTATCGACGTCCGGGATATACGTATAAGTAGCTTCTTTACTGGAAGCGAGACAAGCGATATCGCCGTACTTCTGCGCTTCTTTATAAGCCTTGTTGGCGAAGTTGCCCGTGACGATATAGTCGGCCTTTTTACCGTTCTTTTCGGTAAGCAGATTGAGGGGCACGGCTTCGAACTGCTGTGAAGCGCCGCCCTGAACGAACAGAACGTAGTAGCTGTCGTCGATCTTCATGAGATCGCGAAGATCGGCAAGAGCTTCGTTATGGATCTCGTCGAACCACTTGCTGCGGTGCGACATTTCGGTAACGCTCATACCGCTACCTTTGTAATCCAGGAAGTCTTTTTGCGCTTCGAGTTTAGCCTCTTCGGGGAGCATGGACGGACCCGCGCTGAAATTATAAACTTTCATTTACTTTATCTCCTTTCCGGTCAAAGACCGATTATCGTTTTCCGGACTCAAGTATAACAAAATAAAAAATTCAAGTCAAACGTATTATTCTATAATACGGTAAAAAAATCGTCAAAAAAATCATTGCGGTAAAAAAACGGAAAAATATCGATGGTGAAAAACGTTTCAATCGAAAACGGACGTCAATTCTTTCAGCGTTTTCGCTGCGAAAGCCTTTTCTTTTATCGCCTTGCTTCCGCGCATTCCGTAGACGTAACAGGCGATCTGCTTTTTCATGACGTTCATTACCGTGTTTTCGGGAAGGAAGGTCGTAAGACGACCGATATGAAATAAAACGGCTTCTTTCACGTTAAAGTCGTAATCGTTTTCTTTAACAGCGGAAAAGACGTACGGTCTACCCATCGCGCCCCGGGCGATCATTACGTAATCGACGCCCGTTTCTTTCATCTTAAGATAGCTTTCTCTGTCCGTCACGTCGCCGTTTCCGCAGGTAGGAACGGTCAATCTTTCTTTGACGCGAGCTATGGCGTCGTAGTCGGCTTTCCCGGCGTAAAGCTGCTCTTTCGTCCTGCCGTGAACGGTGATCATATCGGCGCCGCCCTCTTGCGCGGCCAACGCGCATTCCGTCGCGTTATTCAATCCGTCGATACCCAAACGCATTTTTACGGTTACCGTTTTTTGAGAATTTTGTTTAACGGCGCGAACGATCTTTTCGATCAGTTCCGGCGAACGCATCAAAGAACTGCCTTCTCCGTTGGAGGTTATTTTTTTGACCGGACAGCCCATATTGATATCGATAAGAGGGAATTTATTGATTTGATCATACCGTACGACCTCGGCGAAAATATCCGGTTCGCTTCCGAAAAGTTGAACCCCGGTAAATTTCTCCTCAGGGTCGGTATGTAATAAAGAAGCCGTGTTTTCGTTGCCGTAAAAAAGGCCCTTTGCGCTCACCATTTCCGTATAACAAAGACCGGCGCCGTACCGAAAGCAAAGCGTGCGCATACCGGCGTCGCTATAGCCGGCGATGGGCGCTAAAATAAGGTCGCTACCGTTATACGTTATCATGCTTTACAGTCCTTTTTCCTTGGCTTCTTCGTACAGCTTTTCCTGATCGTCTACGGAAAGTTCTTCCACGTTCTTTCCCTGTTCTTTCGCCGCCGCGATCATATAGTTAAAGCGCCGTAAAAACTTATCCGTCGTCCCGGTAAGCGCGACTTCCGGGTCAATGCCGTTCATACGCAGGACGTTGACGACGCTGAAAAGGATATCTCCGCCCTCTTTTTCTTTATCCGTCCCTTCGGCCATGCGGAATTCGGTAAGTTCTTCTTCTATTTTTTGTTCGGCGTCTTCGACGCAAGCAAACTCAAATCCCGTTTTTTTAACGATTTTCTGCACCTTATTGGCTCTTTGAAGCGCGGTAAAGGTCTTCGGAACGCTGGCAAGTTTATCTTCTATGGACGTATAATGCTTTTCTTTTGCTTTGGCTTTCTCCCAAAAAGCAAGGGCTTCGTCGCCGTTTTTCGCCTTATCCTTGCCGAAAATATGAGTGTGCCGTCCGACAAGTTTTTTACAAAGTCCGTTGATCACGTCGTCAACGGTAAAGCCGCCCGCTTCGGCGCGCATTACGGCGCAAAAAACGCCCTGCAAAAGGACGTCGCCGCACTCCTCGCACATTTTTTCATCATCGTTGAGATCGATAGCCTCCGTCAATTCGTAGGCTTCTTCTATGATATTCGTCCGGATGGAAGACGGCGTTTGTTCTCTGTCCCACGGACAACCGTCCGGCGCGCGCAGGCACTCGATGATCTCAATAAGGTCGGAAAAAGTAAATTTTTCTTGCGAAATAAAATCTTTCATTTGCGGTTTATCCCCCGTTGATCTTTTTATCCAATTTCACGAGCAAACCGGACAGCGGCATCGCCTGCCATTCTTCCCGCGAAAAAACTTGCGTAACGAAGACTGCCGCGAGGTAGACGAGTCCCGCAAGGATCCCGACCGCGACGACGGTCGCGACCGAAGTCATCCATCCGTTTGCCATAAAAATCGGCAATCCCATTATAACACCGCAAAGCGTGATTAAGCTAACGTTTTTGGCCAATCTTTTTTCCAACCTCGTAAAATTCACAAAATATCCGAATATTACCGCCCCGGCAAGCACGTTTCCGCAAACGGCGGCGATCGCCGCGCCTACGATACCGAACAGCGGAGTCAATATCAGGGTCAGGAGTAATTTAATGAGCATCGCCGCGCTCATGATCACGGCGGGCGCCTTGATCCTGTTCAGCCCTTGCAGCATCGCCGAATATATCTGAAAAACACTTAATCCCAGGACGCTGACGGCATTGATCCGAAGAAGAAGCGCGCCGCGCATCAGGCGTTCTTGTCCCACTCCGGAAAAAAAGAGTCCGAGTACGCTTTCCGGAGCGATCAGATATAATATCACGAAGGGTATACCGAGGAAAAAAGTCAGTTTGACCGAGGTATCGCATTTTTTTAAGATCATATCCACGTCGCCCTTTTCGCGACTTTCCACCATTTGCGGCGTGACGGCGACGCCTAAAGAGATACAGATCATCACAGGCAAATTAATAAGCGGCGCGACCATCCCCGTCCACACGCCGTATTCGGCCGTAGCGTCGGACGTTTTCCCGAGCAGGTTGACGATCAAAAGACTGTCGATAAACTGCGACAGCGGCAGGATCATTCCGCAAAGAATAAGCGGAAGCATGGTCTTACCCAGTTTTTTCAGATGCGGCCTCTCTTCTCGCAAACGAACGCGCGGAACCTTACCGTGTTTTACGCCGAAAATGATCGACATAATGGCGAGAGTGACCAGTTCGCTCGCGGTAACGCCGGTCAACGCGCCCAAAACGGCATAAGAGAGCCCGTATGGTAAAAGGATATACGACAGCGTCAATCCAACGCCCATTTTTACGAGCCCTTCCGTGATTTGACTGAGCGACGACGGCATTAGGTTATTATGGCCGGTGAACCATCCGCGAAAGGCGCTCACGAGCGTCACGATCAAAACGGCGGGCGATATGGCCAGATATCCCAAGAACGCATCTCTCGATTGCAGGTAAGAAACAGGATAAGCCAAAGCGGCGAGTAATAAACTCCCCGTAAGGCCGATGAGCAGGCTCAGTTTCAACGCGGCGGAAAAAAACTTTCTTGCCTCTTCCTCTTCCCCTCTTGCGACAAGTTCGCTGACGGAAATGGAAACAGCGGTCGGTACCGAGCCGCCGGAGAGAGTCAACAGCAGCGCGAAAACGGGATAGACGAACTGATATAATCCCATTCCTTCGGCGCCGAGCAAGTTTGCAAGCGGAATGCGATAAGCCGCCCCGAGGACCTTAGCGAAGACGACGGCCGCGGCGAGCGCGCCGGCGCCGGACAAGTATCCCTTTTTCTTTTTCATTCCGCCTGAACGGACAAAAAGTCGGCCGCGATCTCAAGATGACGCACGATCGAATCGGGCATACTCATCGTCGTTTTCGACGCCATCAGTATTCCTCCGATCACGTCGCCGCGCAAAACGATGGGCGCAACGGCGACTTCTTTTACGCCGTGATCGGGCAAAAAAGCCTCCGCGTCCGAAGAACGGAAGTATCCGCTCTTACGTTCTTCCAACGTCTTTTCCAAACGATGCGATATCTTTCTGTCCCGAAAGTATTCTCGGTCCGTCGCCGACGTAATAAAAACGGACGTATCGCATACGGCGCAGTTATAGCCCGTATGCCTGTACAACAAATTCGCGTACTCCTTGCAAAAATCGCTCATGTTTTTTACTTGAGAATATTTTTTTAAAACAAGTTCGTCCTCGCCGGAAACGAACACCTCTATCTCCTCGCCCTCTTTCAAGCGCATGGTACGACGTATCTCTTTGGGAATGACCACCCGTCCGAGTTCGTCTATCCTTCTGACAATTCCCGTTTTCATAAATTCACCTCTTGTTTTTAGCGTGCGAACTTATGCGAAAATTATACCGCGCCTACAAAAACAGAACGGTCAAAACGGTCGACAGCGCAAGCGCGCCGCACAGCGGGATCTTGTACTTTTTGTCGATCAATAAATACCTGCCGGCAACAACGAAAAACAAAACGTATAATACGGCGGCAACGCCAAGTCCCGACACTTCCATTCGCGCTCCGGGCCAGGACGATATGACGGAAGAAAATAAACGAACCGCGATAATGGGATACTTTATCGCGTAAAAGAGTATACCGAAACCGCCGTACAGCAGAGATAAAGCGACCGCAACGAAGATCAGCGGAAAAACGACTGAAAGAACGGGCAAAACAAGCAGATTGCCTACGGCGGCGTAGGGCGTAAAGACGCCGAAAGAAGAAAAAGAAAGCGGAAGAGTAAAAACGTTGGCCGAGACGGTAACGCACAAAAGCCCGTACGGATACATAAGAAGACGCTTCGCAGCGCCGTACGGCATTTTTGCCACGATCGAATAAAGAGGTCTGTAAAACAGAACGATCCCCGCCACCGAACCGGCGCTCATTAAAAAACCGATATCGAACAGTTCTTTCGGGTCGGTCAACACGATCAAAAAGACTGCCGCGGACAACGTAACGAGGCTGTCATTCTTTCTTGCGACGATCGTGGAAAACTCGTAAATAAAGAACATGATCACGGCGCGTTTGATACCGGCGGGAAAACCTGTCAAAACGCCGTACAATAAAAGAATGGTAATAGTGACGATCAATCTCGGAACGGGAAGCACCCGACACTTTTTGAGAAGATAAGAAACGATCGCCGCCAAAAAACCGATATGCAATCCGCTGACGGCGAAAACGTGAGCAAGCCCCGCCCCTGCCGTCTCTTCCGCCGTCTCGGATGAAAGCATACTTTTATCTCCGAAAACAAGGCTCATACATATCGCCGCGTCTTCCTTGTCCATATACCGAAGCATGACAGCGCGACTTTTGATACGAATTTTTTGAAAGAAAGAAGGATCGCTGCCCGTCACGGATATCGTTTCCGCCTTAGCGGTATAAGATATTCCTTTCGTAAAAAGATACCGCTCGCGCGAATCCGCGTACGAAAATCCGACGGGCGTCAGCGTCCCGCGAAAGGACACCAGGTCGCCCTCTTTTAAATCGTTTTTACAGGACAAAGATATCCTTCCGATCCCCTTACCCGAAAGAACAACGTTATCGTTCCTTTCGTTGACTTGTTCTACCCGCAAAGAAAGGGTTTGTTCTCCGGACAGCTTCGGCCGGGAGATCACGATCGAAGTCACGAATACGGATACGCCCAAAGAAAACGTAAAAAAGAGTAAAAGAACGATCGTTCTTCTCTTTTTTAAGAGAAGAGACAACAAAATACCGACCGCAAAAGAGACGATCGGTATCAATACGGACAATAAGATGCTACCGTAAATCAATCCGCCTATGGCTACGCCGGCGCAAAGCGCAACGGCCATGAACGTCATAAGACGGAAATTCAGCGCGCGCTTCATCGATTTATCTGCCGGGCAAGAAATGGTCTTTGTAGGCTTTCATGCAGGAATTAATGACTTCCAGCGCTTCTTTTTTGGAACAGATGCTGACGTTCGCCGTTTTCTTTCCTTCCAGTTCTTTATATACGGTAAAGAAGTGGCAAATCTCCTGCATGATGTGCGCGGGAAGTTGTTCAATGTCGGTATAACAGTTATAGCTCGGTTCTTTAAAAGGAATGGCGATGATCTTTTCGTCGTTATACCCTTCGTCGGTCATACGGATCATACCGATGGGATAGCAACGGCAGATAGCCATCGGCTTGATCTCTTCCGAACACAGAACGAGAACGTCGAGCGGGTCCTTGTCGTCGCTGAGCGTACGAGGAATAAATCCGTAGTTGGCCGGATAGTGAGTTGACGTGTACAAAACGCGGTCAAGGATGAGCAATCCGCTCGCCTTGTCCAATTCGTACTTGTTTTTACTGCCTTTCGATATCTCGATAACGGTAATAAAGTCTTCCGTTCTGATACGATCTTCGGCAATGTCGTGCCAAACGTTCATTTTAAGTACCTCCCTGAATTACATATAGAATATAAACGCCGCAACGCAGATCTGCGCGGCATAGTACAAGCTGTGATTGATAACGCAAAGCAGTTTGTCGTTCGGTCTCCCGCCGAAATACATTTGCGTTAAAAATACGTCGGACAGGAAAAACAGGATCATACCGACGGAGAACACGGGCATATGCGGATTTTCTTTTCCGTACAACGCCCATCCGGCAATACTGATAGCGCTCATAAAGATGAGTAAAAAGCCGTAAATAACGGAATGAACGGTAAACTTTCCGAACCTTAGCCCCATCAGTTTTTCTCCGCCGAAGACGATAGCGAACGCAACGACGGCCGCCACCGCAACGCAGATGCCGATCACCGCAAGGCTGAGCACGGCGGAAGTAAGATACATAAGGATCGCGACGAAGAACATAATGTGTCCGAGGCCGAAAGCGACCATACCGCCGGTCAAATAAACGCCTTCTTCGCTCTTCTTTTGATAAACGACTTTAAGATCAAGCACGAGATCTCCTATCATACCGAAGATCTGTCCGCCGATAATAAACAATGCGCCGGCGGAAAACTTTTGCATTGTCAATACGGCGGTAAAACCGATAGCGATAAAGCCGAGAGAAGCGACCGTTTTAATAAGAGTACCGATAACGCCGTTTACGTAGGACTTATCGGCATACGCCACTCTGTACCCCATAAAAAGAACTGCGAGTACGGCGGCAACAACAATAGAAGCAACCATTTCCAAAAAAATCTCCTGATTAATATCCGAATATATTTATCATAGCATTATATTTTTTATTTGTAAAGAGCAAATCCTCGTCTGCGATCTTTAGTAATAAACATTTGTTCCGGAAAAAGCGTCCACGCCGATCGTCGCTCCGGCGGGGATATTAATATCGAAAAGATTCGTACAATTCATAAACGCATAATTCCCTATCGTAACGATGGTATCCGGCAAGACGACCTCCGTGATCGCTTCGTTATCCATAAAAGCGGACTCTCCGATCCCCGTAACGGCTTTCGTCCCGTGAACGCCGTCGTTATACGTAGACGCGACGGTCACGACGGTGTCCGATCCCGTATACTCTCTCACGTAATAAGAATCGCTTACGTTGTCATAAAAGAACGCAAATCCGACCGGAGTCTGCGGAAGGACGTCGTGACAACGGGTGCATTCTCCATTTTCATAATTATGGCCCAGAGCCTCGACGGGCTTCGTCTCCGTTCCTCCGCACTCGGAGCACGTTCTGGTTTTCTCTCCCGCTTCCGTACAAGTCGGCTCGGTCGTCACGACCCAATCCCCGTAGCTGTGCCCCGTTGGGTCTATATCTTCCGTAACGACGTCTCCGCATATATCGCAGGTTTTCGTCCGTTTACCCTTTTCCGTACAGGTTGGTTCATCCGTCACCGTCCAATCGCCGTAACTGTGACCCGTCGCGAGAAGAGTTATCTTTTCTTCTTCTCCGCACGCATCGCACGTACGACATTTTTCTCCGTTATCCGTGCAGGATCTCGGTTTGGTCGTCGTCCACTCTCCGAAATTATGTCCGGTGGCGGGAATGATCGTTTCATCCGTTTTTTCGTCGCATCGTATACAAAATCTTGCTTTCGATCCATTATTTGTGCAAGTCGCCCTTTGTTCTATAGTGTATTCATCCGAAAATTCATGGCCTAAAGCGTCGATCATTCTTTCATCTTCGCATTGACAATAAGAACAGGTTCTTACCTCTTTTCCGCTCGATTCACATTTTGCCGCCTCCATAATGACCCATTCTCCGTAAGAGTGATCGATAGTTGCGATCGGAGTAACGTCCGTTGTTTCTAAGCAGCGCGTACAATGACGGGATTTTGATCCGCACTCCGTACAGGTGGGGTCTTTATCGACCGTCCACTCTTCGGAAAAATCATGTCCGAGAGCAGAAACGATCCTTTCTTCAAAGGCGTCGCAATCCAAACAACGTCTTTCTTCTTTGCCTTCGTCAACGCAAGTCGGCAAAACGGAAACAGCCCACGTCCCGAACGTATGAGCAACGTAAGCGATCTCTTCTTCGTCCGCTCTTTCTTCACAGCGGATGCAATGATGAGATCGACTGCCGAGCGTATGACAAGTAGGAGGGACGTCCGTCGTCCATTCATCCGAAAACTCGTGGCCGAATGCAGAGACGACCTCCGTTTGTTTCTTTCCGCAACCGATACAAGCGCACTCTCTCGATCCGTTCTCGGTACAAGTGGCTTCTTCTATCGTTTTCCACTCGCCGAAACGGTGACCAAGCGGAGGCAAAGAGGTTACGTCGCACTTTATATTGCACCGTTCGCAGCGGTGCGTCATCGTGCCGGACTTTTCGCAGGTAGGGACCACGTCCACCGTCCAAACGGAAGAATAATTATGACCGAGGGCGGGAAGGATCGTTTTCTTTTCGTCGCCGCACTCGGAACAAATTTCGACAACGTAACCGTCTTTTTCACAAGTAGCGATCTTTTCGGAAACGACAGAATAAGAATGCGCGGAAGGATCGATCGAACCCTCTTCGACAGTCTCTTCCTTACCGCAAACCAAACATACCCGATACGTCCTTTCGGGTAAAGAACAGGTCGCGACCTGCTTGATCGGTTCCGAAAACGAATGACCAAGCGCGCGAATGGTCTGCGACATCGTTTGAGAACAAAAGCCGCACTTGCAAGTCAGCTTGCCTTCTTCGGCGCAAGTCGGCTTATTTTCCATCTCCCACGCGCCGAACACGTGATTACAATCGGAATTGTTTTGACCGGACGCCGCAGAGTCCTCGGTATTCACGGAGCCACAAGAAACAAGACCGCCGAAAAGCACGACGATCACGGGGATCAACCAACAAAACTTCTTTATCATTTGTAAAAAATATCCTTTCGTCGACGAATAAATCGTCGGCGCTGAAAAAAGTCAAGTTTTGCCTTGACTTTTCATTGCTTTATTTTTTCGTCAATTTCCAAACGGCAACGCCGTGCGGATCAAGTGTTGCGCAGAGTTTGCGCGCTTCTTGCTTTTCTCCCGTCCAAAGATCTTCCGCTACGTATTCCTCGGCTGTATAGCCTTTTACGTATTCTTCCGCAAGAAGGGCTTTAAGATCATAAGAGTACTTCTTCTTCATC
>CACXDF010000166.1 GCA_902766325.1 uncultured Eubacteriales bacterium
AACACTACTCTGCCCGTGATCGGTATTCCGATCAAGAGCGCAGGGCTCGGAGGACTGGACGCCCTTCTGTCCACCGTACAAATGCCGTCGGGCGTGCCGGTAGCCACGGTCGCCATTGACGGAGGAGTCAATGCGGCCACGCTCGCCGTCCAGATACTGGCGGTCTGCGATAAGACCTTGCAAGAGAAACTGAAAGCCTTCCGCTTATCTAACTCCGAGAAAGTTCTGCAAAAGAACGCTGCCATAGAGGCAAAATACAATCTATAAACTAAATCCGCAGGCAAAAACCGCCTGCGGGTTTTTTATTTATCCGCGCCATGCGGGAACATATTATATAAGGAGAAAAAAGAAAAATGCCCGAAAAGAAAGAACAACTGTACGAAGGGAAAGCCAAAAAGGTTTTTGCCACGGAAGATCCGAACCTCGTTATCGTCTCTTATAAAGACGACGCGACCGCCTTCAACGGCGCTAAAAAAGGCACCATCGTGGGAAAAGGCGTCGTCAATAACCGTATGAGTAACTTCCTTATGGAAAAACTGGAAGCAGAGGGCATCCCCACTCATTACGTAAAAGAATTGTCCGAGCGCGAAACGCTCGTAAAAAAGGTATCCATCGTACCGCTCGAAGTCATCGTCCGTAATATCGCGGCGGGGTCTCTTACGAAGCGTCTCGGCCTTGCCGAAGGAACGCCGATGAAGAGGACCGTCCTCGAATATTGCTATAAGTGCGACGCTCTCGACGACCCGATGGTCAACGAGTATCACATCCTCGCGATGGAGTATTGCACCGAAGACGAATTAAAGACTATTGCAAATATGGCGCTTAAGATCAACGCGTTTTTGGTCAAGTACTTCGCGTCCATCAATGTGGAACTTGTCGACTTCAAGTTGGAATTCGGCAAAACGGCGGACGGACAGATCGTTCTTGCCGACGAGATCTCTCCCGATACCTGCCGTTTCTGGGACGCCACCACGCACGAGAAACTGGATAAAGACCGTTTCAGAAGAGATATGGGCGGCGTGGAAGACGCTTATAAAGAAATGATGAAAAGAGTTCTTGGCTAAATAGGGACATATACGAAAGAGAAATAAGGAGTTTTTATGGGAGCATTTTTCGGAGTCGTCTCTAAAAAAGATTGCATAGCGGACGTCTTTTTCGGAACGGACTATCATTCGCATCTCGGCACGAGGTGCGGCGGAGTGGCGGCCTATGATAAAGAGGTCGGACTTCAAAGAAAAATACATAATTTAGGCAACGCGCCTTTCCGTACCAAGTTCGAGCACGTCTTCAGCGATATGCGCGGACAATCGGCCATCGGCATCATCAGCGACTATGACCCGCAGCCGCTTATTATCCGTTCTCACCTCGGCGTTTACGCCGTGTGCTTCGTGGGCGTTATCAATAACGCGGAGGACCTGGTCAAACGGTATCTCGACTACGGAAAAGGTCACTTCGGCGTGGCGACGGGCGGAGCGGTCAACATGACCGAGCTTTTGGCCGCTCTGATCGACAGCAAAGACAGTTTTACCGAAGGGATAGATTTTGCGCGCAAAGAGATCGAGGGAACGGCGTCCATCCTCGTATTGACCGAGAACGGCGCTTTGATCGCAGCTCGCGACAAAATGGGGCGCCTGCCCATTCTCGTAGGAAAAGGCGAAGACGGCTATTGCGTCGCGTTCGAGTCCTTTTCTTATCAAAAACTCGGATATAAGGAATATAAAGAACTCGGTCCGAACGAGATCGCAGAGATCACTTGCGACGGCGTGAAGACGCTGATGGAACCGGGTAAAGAAATGCGCATCTGCTCCTTTTTATGGACTTATTACGGCTATCCGACTTCGACTTACGAAGGCGTCAACGTAGAAGTGATGCGTTGTAAAAACGGCGAGATCCTGGCAGATAACGACGCGGAGAAAGGTAACAATAAGGACGTCGATTACGTCTGCGGCGTGCCCGACTCCGGCACTCCTCACGCTATCGGATACGCCAATAAAAGCAAGATACCTTTCGCACGGCCTTATATCAAGTACACTCCTACCTGGTCGCGTAGTTTTATGCCGGTCGAACAGGTCGACAGAAACCGCATCGCGAAAATGAAGCAGATCCCCGTTAAAGAGTTGATCGACGGTAAAAGTTTGCTTTTTGTCGACGACTCCATTGTGCGAGGAACGCAACTCAGAGAAACGGTGGAATTCCTTTGCGAAAACGGAGCAAAAGCCGTTCATATGCGTTCGGCTTGCCCGCCTATCATGTTCGGGTGCAAATACCTTAACTTTTCTCGCGCGACGAGCGATATGGAACTGATTACCCGCCGTGTGATCAAAGAACTGGAAGGGGAAGAGGGCTTTTTGCATCTCGACGAATACAGTGACGCTTCGACCGAACGGGGACAGCGTATGCGGCAGGTCATCTGCGACAAGTTCGGTTTCGATTCGTTGGAATTTCAGACCATTCAGGGCATGGAAAAGGCCATCGGGATCGATCCGTGCAAACTGTGCACCTATTGTTGGAACGGTAAAGAATAATAAAAGGAGAATAAAAGAATGAAAAGTTTTTCCGAAAGCTATAAAGAAGCGGGCGTCGATATTACGGCGGGATACAAGGCCGTAGAACTGATGAAAAAGCATATCGCCCGGACGATGACGGGCGCGGCGGAAGCTATCGGCGGCTTCGGCGGGCTGTTTCCGCTCGACTTGACCGGGTATACTCATCCCGTGCTCGTATCGGGTACGGACGGGGTCGGCACCAAGCTGAAGATCGCCTTTTTGACCGGCAAAAACGACACCGTAGGTATCGACTGCGTGGCGATGTGCGTCAACGACGTTATTTGTTGCGGCGCAAAACCCCTGTTCTTCCTTGATTATATTGCCTGCGGAAAGAATTATCCGGAGAAGATCGCCGATATCGTAGCGGGCGTTGCCGAAGGTTGCGTTCAGTCCGGTTGTGCTTTGATCGGGGGAGAAACGGCCGAAATGCCCGGTTTTTATCCCGTGGACGAATACGACCTGGCCGGTTTTGCGGTGGGTATCGTCGAACGCGATAAAGTGATCGACAAGACCAAAATGAAAGCGGGCGACGTTATGATCGCTTTGCCGTCTTCCGGCGTTCATTCCAACGGCTTTTCTTTGGTCCGTAAGATATTCGACGTGGAAAATACCGACTTGAACGTCAAGTACGACGTCCTCGGCGGCAAGACGCTCGGAGAGGCCCTTTTGACGCCCACCGTTATTTACGTCAAGCCCATGCTCGCCCTTTTCGATAAGGTCGAGGTCAAAGGCGTATCGCATATTACCGGCGGCGGATTCTTTGAGAATATGCCCCGTTCCATTCCGAAAGGTTTGGGCGTTAAGATCAAGAAAGAAGACGTGCGCGTTCTGCCTATCTTCAAATTGTTGCAGGAAAAAGGCGGCGTGTCCGACCGCGATATGTTCAACACCTTCAATATGGGCGTCGGCATGAGCGTCGTCGTAAGTAATGAAGACGTAGCTACCGCGCTTGCCACGCTGAAAGAGCAGGGCGTCGACGCGTACGCGATCGGCGAGATCGTACCTTCCGAAGACGGAGTGATCTTAGAATGAAGCAGGTCAACATCGCGGTATTCGTATCCGGAGGCGGGACCAACTTGCAAGCGCTTTTGGACGCGCAGGCAAACGGCTTGATCTCCCACGGAAAAATCGTTTTGGTGCTCGCCAACAGCCGCGACGCCTATGCGCTCACCCGTGCGAAGAACGCCGGAGTGGAAACGGCGGTCGTCGTCAAGAAGGAAGAGGGCAGTCAAGAAAAGTTCGAAGAAAAGATCCGCGCCATTCTTGCCGAAAAGAAGATCGATCTGATCGTTCTGGCCGGTTTTTTGGCTATCTTAAGCGAAGATTTTACGTCGCGCTATAATAAACGCATCATTAACGTGCACCCGTCGCTCATCCCGTCGTTTTGCGGCAAAGGCTTTTACGGTCTGCGCGTGCACGAAGCGGCGCTTTCCCGCGGGGTGAAGGTCACGGGAGCTACCGTCCACTTTGTCAACGAGATCCCGGACGGCGGCGAGATCATTATGCAAAAGGCCGTCGAAGTGAAAGACGGGGACACGCCCGAAGTCCTTCAACGTCGGGTTATGGAAGAGGCGGAATGGAAGATCCTGCCCGCTTCTTGCGAAAAAGTTTGTAAAAAAATATCGGAGGAATCACTATGAACGTCTACGAAACCAAATACATCGGCGAATTGATCGCCGGCAATCCTTACGTCGGCCGCGGTATCGTCGCCGGCTTGACCGAGGACGGCAAAAAGGCTTGCGCCGCGTACTTTATCATGGGCAGAAGCGCAAACAGCCGCAATCGCATTTTTACCGAAAGAAGCGGCGAAGTCTTTACCGAGCCTTTCGACCCGTCCAAAGTGCAGGACCCCAGTCTTATCATCTATGCCGCCGTACGCAAAGCCGGTAATAAGTTGATCGTCACAAACGGCGACCAGACCGACACCATTTACGACGGTATCGTCGCCGGAAAGTGTATGAACCATGCGTTGAAGACCCGTTGCTTCGAGCCCGACGCGCCCAATTTTACACCCAGGATCAGCGCGGTTTTGAACCTCGGAGAGGACTTTACGTACCAAATGAGCATTCTTAAGTCGGCGGACGCCGCGGGAACGGCCTGCAACCGTTATCTCTTTTCTTACGAACCTCTACCGGGACTCGGACACTTCATTCATACCTACGTTACCGACGGTAATCCCATCCCCACCTTCCGGGGTGAACCGGAACGCGTCGTGATCCCGAACGATATCGACGACTTCACCGCCGATCTCTGGACGGGATTGGACGAACAGAACAAGATCTCGCTTTACGTTCGTTATATCGACCTTACTACCGGCGAAGAGCAAAGCAGACTCATCAATAAGAACAAATAAGGAGAGCACAATGAAAGAATTCGAATTGAAGTACGGATGTAACCCCAATCAAAAACCGGCGCGTATTTTTATGGAAGACGGGTCGGACCTTCCTATAGAAATCCTTTCCGGTCGTCCGGGATATATCAACTTTTTGGACGCTTTTAACTCTTGGCAGCTCGTCAAAGAGATCAAAGAAGCCACGGGGATGTGCGCGGCCACTTCCTTCAAGCACGTATCTCCCACCTCGGCGGCGGTCGGCAAGGTCTTGCCGGAAAAATTAAAGAAGGCTTGCTTTGTGGATGATATCGAAGGGTTGGATGAATCGCCCCTCGCTTGCGCGTACGCTCGTGCGAGAGGTACGGACAGAATGTCTTCTTTCGGCGACTGGGTCGCTTTGTCGGACAAATGCGACCTGACGACGGCAAAGATCATCGCACGCGAAGTCAGCGACGGCGTGATCGCTCCCGGATACAGCGACGAAGCGTTGGCACTTTTGAAAACCAAGCGTAAGGGCAATTATAATATCGTCAAGATCGATCCTTCTTACGTTCCGCAAGTCAGAGAACGCAAACAGGTTTTCGGCATCACTTTCGAGCAGGGCAGAAACAACTTTAAGATCGGCAAAGAACTCTTGACCAATATCGTCACGAAGAACAAAGACTTACCGGAAGATAAGGCGGTCGATATGATCATCGCGCTCATTACCCTCAAGTATACTCAGTCCAACTCCGTTTGCTTTGCTTTCGACGGACAGGCCATCGGCGTCGGCGCCGGACAACAATCGCGTATCCACTGCACCCGTCTTGCCGCGCAAAAAGCAGACTTATGGAACCTGAGACAACATGATAAGGTGCTCGGACTGCAATTTTTGCCTACCGTCGGACGTCCCGATAAGAACAACGTCATCGACCTGTATCTGTCTGACGTGGACAGCGCGGACGTGCTTGCGGACGGCGCTTGGCAGAAGTATTTCTCCGTTCGTCCCGAACCGTTCACCCGCGAAGAAAAGGACGCTTATCTTGCTACCATCAGCGGCGTTACTTTAGGCAGCGACGCGTTCTTCCCGTTCTCGGACAACATCGAAAAGGCGGCAAAGAGCGGCGTCAGTTACGTTTGCGAACCGGGCGGATCGCTTCGCGACGATCTCGTTATCGAAGCTGCCGACCGTCACAATATGGTAATGGCATTTACCGGAATGCGTCTGTTCCACCATTGATAAAAAGGAAGATATAAAATGAGA
>CACXDF010000167.1 GCA_902766325.1 uncultured Eubacteriales bacterium
CCCGTGATCGTGTTCATGAGGCGGCCGTTCTTTTCTTGCAGATCGGCAAGTTTTCCTTGATATTTTTTGTAAAAAATCGCGTTAAAAACGGGACCGCTGATAATGGAAAGGGTCATGATGGTGACCGCCGTCGCGACAAAGACTTCTTGCGAGTAGGCGCCGGTAGAATCAAGCGCGGCTTGCGCCTGGTTCATAGCGATCAACTCGTACTGCAGCGCGCCGATGACGGTCAGACGGATCCAAGGGATGGCAAGCCCGAGCGACTGCATCAGAATGCCGATCCCGATGACGATGGGAATGCTCGGCACGATGGAAAAAACGGCGCTTGAACGAACGGTCTCGCGAATAACTTTTTTATCCATGCCGATCTGCTTCGCGCGTCTGGTCGCTTTTACGATGAAAAAGACGCTCATACAAATGATCGCTAAGGCGATCGCTCCGCCCAAAATAAAAATAGACAAATAACTTTCCGTCATACCTGATCCTTTTTCGAGTTGAATGTAAAATGTCGAGAATCATTATACGATGAAAATAAAAAAAAGTAAAGGGATTGAAAACGGGCGCGTTTCGTGCTATACTGAATCGGATTCGATCGCGGAGGTGACAGTATGAAGATCTTGGTTGCGGGCGGAGGGATCGGCGGCGTGTACGCGGCCGCTCTTTTGAAAAAAGCCGGGCACGACGTGACTTTGTTCGAGAAGGAAAAGAGGGTGGAGGATATGCGTTACGACTGGCACGACGACGTCAATCCGGGCGTGTTCGGACGGCTTTCCTTACCTATTCCCGAAGGCAGCTATCCGAAAAAGAACTGGACTTTCATCACTCCGTTCGAGAAAGGAAAAATGCCCTTAAAGCAACGCGAAGACCTGATCGATCTGTCTGTGCACAGAAAAAAATTAAACGCCGTTTTATTCGATCTCGCATCGGACGTCGACGTCGAATGGGGTACGGAAGCCGTCTCCGCAATTTGCGATGAAAACTGTGTTAAGGGACTTATTATCAATAAAGACGGTACCCAAACGGAAGTATTCGGCGATCTTGTTATCGATGCTTGCGGCGTTTTTTCGCCGATAAGAAAGAGTCTTCCTGTATCATTCGGTATACCGGACGTTAAGCGCGAGTCCGTCTTTTACGTCAAGCGCGCTTTCTTTAAAGCAAAGAAGGGCGTTCCTTTTCCGCAAGATACCAATAAGGTATATATGAAGCATATCGGGCAGAAAGGCATCAGCTGGTGCATCGCCTGCGATAACGGCGTCGTGGACGTCCTGATCGGCAGGGTCGGGTATATGGATGACAAAATCTTTTCGGAGGCGCTCGACGACCTGAAAAAGAATAATCCCATTCTGTCTGACGAACAGATAGGCGCGGCTTCTCTTTGTACTATTCCCGTTCGTCGTCCGCTTTCCAAACTGGTGGCTAACGGCTACGTATGTATCGGTGACGCCGCCTGTCTGACGGTGCCGATGATCGGCAGCGGTATCGCGACTTCGCTCCTCGCCGCCTCCTTTTTGGCAGAGACGATAGAAAGCTCGGATTCTTCTTCGGCGGAAGCGCTTTGGCCCTATCAAGTGGCGGTCTATAAAGAATTCGGCGCCGAACATTGCGCTGTCGAAACGATGAAAAATTGGCTTTTGGAACAGAAAAACGACGATATTCACTTCTTCCTGACCTCGGGGATACTCCGTAACGAGGACCTGCAACGGGCGAGCGTGGGTAAGATGATGAAATTGGAATTCCCTGACGTATTACATAAAGGCCTGGTCGGGATGCGTCGACCGGCGCTTCTTTTCAACACGTTAAAAATGCTTTCTTCGGCCGATCGCGCGAAGAAAACGGCAAGCGGGATACCGAAACGGTACGACGAAAAGAAAGTGGCTTCTTGGCAAAATAAATCGGACGGTAATTTTTTATGACGGTATACGATCTGATCGTGATAGGCGGCGGCGCGTCGGGGCTTAGCGCGGCGATCACCGCTTACCGCAGAAATAAAAATGTGCTCGTTCTGGAGCGGGAACAAAAATTAGGCGCAAAGATACTCGTGACCGGAAACGGCAAGTGTAATTTGTCCGCGACCGACGTATGTCCGAATAAATATAACCGCCCCGATTTTGTCCGCGATATCATCGAAAAAGAAGACGTCGGAGGTTTTTTCCGTTCTTTGGGCGTTATGACCAAGAAAGCGGACAAAAGGATATATCCGTACAGTGAATCGGCGCTGACGGTGGTAAGTAAGTTGCGCGCCGCTCTTCCGG
>CACXDF010000168.1 GCA_902766325.1 uncultured Eubacteriales bacterium
AGCGCCCCTTGCAACTTGATTTCGTCTCTCTCGTAGATCTGCCGAAGTTCTATACGCACGCGGAACGCCGACGCAAGATCTTTGACGAGATCGCGGAAGTCGACGCGACCGTTGGCCGTAAAGTAAATGATGATCTTTTGTTTGTCGAACGTGTACTCGGCGTCGACGATCTTCATTTCCAACTTCCGATCCGCCACCTTCTGCGCCGTAGTCTTCATGATCTCCTTTCGTTTGGAAAGGTTTTCTTCCTGCCTCTTATCGTCTTCCGCCGTCGCTTTACGAACGATTTCTTTCAACGGAGAAACGATCTCGCTTTCATCCACTTCTTTGTTCGGTTGACAGACCCTGCCGTACTCCACGCCGCGGGCCGTCTCGCAAATCACTCCTTCCCCCTCTTTGAAGGTTTCGTCTTTCGGTGAAAAATAGTACGTCTTGCCCGTCTCGCGGAACTTGACCCCGATCACCGTTATCCTTTTTTCTGCCATTTATATCTTGCCTCCAACATTGCAAATAGTACTCCGTTCGCCACGTTCGCGGCGTTGACGTTAAATTTAAGTTGCTCGCGGGCGACGTTGATCGCCTCCAACGACATAGCTATGCCCTGCGCCGAAAAACCGGCCGCCACCTGCCTCAGATCCCGTTCTCTCCCTACCGTAAAGCGCCTTGCGTCCGTCTGCAAAAGTTCCTTCATCGCGTCCGAAAGAATAACGTCCATAAAGTCAAGCGTCAACGCGATCTTATCCTTTGCGAAGTTCGGGCCCATAACGTATTCGGCTATCTGACCGGACTTCTTTAATTGCATAAGCATCTCGAAGACCTGTTCGTATTGATCGCGGTAGTTTCCACCCTCGGCGAACTTTCTTGCCCGCATCAGATTGCCCATCGAATAAGCCGCCGCAACGGTCGCCGTATCCTCGTCGAATCCGTCTTCCGTCAGTTCCGCGATGATATCTCTCGAAGAGAGCGGCTCGGGATATAGCTTTTTACCGCGGGAACGGATGGTCGGCAGCAGTCCGCTTTCCGAAGAGGCGCCCAGTATCATCGTAACGTGCGGAGGCGGCTCCTCGAAGGTCTTTAGCAGTTTATTTTGACACGACGGGTTCATTTTGTCGGCGTTTTCGATCACAAAAACCTTTCTGTCCGCTTTTACGGGGCGCATTTCCACCCGTTCAAGCAAAGGCTCCATATCGTCTTTTACCTTCATGCCGTCGCCGTTTTTTCTGTATACGTCGGGGTGGCTTCCGTCCGCTACGCTTTCGCAGGTCTCGCATTCGCAACAAACGGTCGGACAAAAGCAAGCGAGCGTGGCGAAGTGCAAAAACGAGGCCAGTTGTTCTTCATCTTCGCTGATAAAGATATACGCGTGGCCGAGGCCTTCTTGCACGTCCCGAAAAAACTGCTTCCAGGCGATCGTCTTTTCCACCAAAGAAAAATTCACTTGACGATTCCCCTTTCACGCAGCGCGTTCAATACGTTCTGCGCGGTGACGCTTTTGTCGATATTACTTTCCACGCAAAGATAGCGGTCGCATTTTGCCGCCAGCTTTTTGTAACCGTCGTAAACGGCTAAATGGAAGGCGTCCGCCTCTCCTTCGATACGGTCGTTTTCGATCACTTTGCCCTTCTTCCTTCTCCATGACTCCAACGGATTCAAGTCGAGGAATACGACCGCCTCGGGCATACACGTCTTAACGGCGTAATCGTTCATTTTCAAAATAAAATCCTCGCCGAGTCCGCGGGCGTAGGCTTGGTAAGCAAGAGAACTGTCGATATATCGGTCGCAAACGACCAATTTACCTTCTTTAAGCGAAGGCAAGATCAAGTTGTCGATATGGTCGCACCGCGCCGCGGCAAAAAGAGCCGCTTCCGTTTCGGCGCTCATGGGTTTGGTCAAAATAAGCTGACGGATCTCTTCCGCAAGCGGAGTGCCGCCCGGCTCGCGCGTAAAAACGGCGGCTTGACCCGTCTTTTCCAAATATTCTTGTAAAAAGCGAAGTTGAGTGCTCTTTCCGACGCCTTCGCATCCTTCAAAAACAATAAATCCTTTCATAAGTTTCTCCGATTATCCATTGTACCACAGAATGGTCCTTGTATCAAGTATATAATTTTTTTATAATTTAAATCAAACGCCCGCCCGTGCTGTCGCGCGGGCGAGCGAATCGTTTTGTTTTGTCGCCGACTTATTTTCGCAAACCTTACTTTTTGATAGCGTCCACCGGCTTTTGCCTGGAAATACGGAAGGTAGGCAGAAAGCTGGCGATGAGCGCCACGACGACGGCCAC
>CACXDF010000169.1 GCA_902766325.1 uncultured Eubacteriales bacterium
CGTATCGTAAGCGGAGACCCGGCTTACTACATTACCGTGCCCGGGGACGGAGGCAGAACGTACGAGGTGCAATTGAACGTACAATACCTGAATCGTAGCATAGAATGTTTATATGCGATTACCTCCGACTACAGCAGGACGGCTTTGCAAGGTGAAAACGAATTTTCGGACTACTATAAGTTGTACGAAGACAATAAGAACAAGAACGTTATTTATATTCGTCCTACGACCGATTCTTTATTGCGCGCAGATCACACCGGATATATTTATCCGAGCGAATTATACGTCGTATACGGTAACGGCGACGTCAAGTACTATACCGATATCAAGTGGGACGACTCCGGCGTGAACTATTCTTTGTCCGGGACCAAGACGGACATCCCGACCCGCATTCTCTCTTATCGTCTGGACGTCGAGGACGGATACTATATCGTCGAATACGATTATAACGCGCTTAACGTCACGTTGACGCATTATTCTTCGTCTAACGAACAGATCGGAGATAAGGTGCGCTTCGCTTTGTCAGGCACGATCGACTGGAAGACGGTCATCTTTGTCGAGGATATGCAAGTGACTTCTTTGCAAAGCGGAGACGGAGATACGACGTACGGAAACGTCATGAACGAGTCTCTCGTCCCCACCAACGTCGGCGCCATCGACTGTATCGGGTATAAGATCAATCAGCTTTATCCCGAGTATCCGGAAGAACTGAGGATCGTCTTCAAAAACGAGTCCTACGTGACCGTCGAATTAAAACAGTCCGATTGGAAAGTCGAGAACGAAGAACTGCTCAGAGAGATCGTTATCGGTACCGAATTGCCTGATAACGGCTTTATTGCGTCCTTTACTTATATGGGCTACGAAGTCAGAGTTCGCTTCGGCGTATATTCCGATATCGACCTAAAGAATTTGGCCGAAACCGGTTCTTATATCAACGGCGGTACGATCTACCTCATTTATAAACAGGATTCCGCCGCAACGCAGGTCAAACAGAATTATTCTTCCCTGTACTTCAACTTCGGCACGGCGGAAAACCCGGATTGGAGAAGGGCGCCCTTGTATCTTGCGATGAACGAAGTTTCCGCAGACGATATCAGGACTTATACGGGTAACGACGGCAGAGGTATCAGAGGTATCCTCGGTATGTCCGAGTCCGGCTTTATCAGTAACAATATCGTCTTTACCATTGAGGTCATCGATCCCAAGTTGTACGCAACGCTGGAAAACAAGCTCAATGATTTTGTCGAGTACGATTATTATTGCTACGCGCACGACGTCAATAACGCTCTGCGCACTTCCGTTATCGACGCGCCGCCCAGCCTCGGCGGGTACTTTACTACTTCTTCCGGCAGCGAAATACGCTTTGAAATACAAGAAGACAGTATTCGGTACGACTTTATGAACAACGTCGCTTATGTGACCGTTCTGTACGATATGACGAGCGGTACAGACGCGCGTCTGGCCTTTGATAATAAAGGTACGGCCAAGTACGGTATGGAGATCAAAGTTCCGCTCAAGACCTATCTCAATACCGAGATCGTGCAGACGGCGGGCAACGTCATTTTCGATAAAGAGGAGACCTCCTCCGTGTGGTCTTGGACAACGGACAGAACGAGTTCGGACGCCATCGTATGGCCGCTCGGCAGGGCAATGAAAGCGTCTGATCTGCCTAAAGGTCGTACGGTCGATAGCGACTTCTCGTTCGACTTCTATTGGGATCTGTCCGAGATCAACGTCAATTTGGCCACTGCGGTCGGGTATACGGCGAAAGGATATTACTTTGCGTCCAACAACAGATGGTTCTATAAAGAATTGACCATCTATATCGACAAAGAAGACATGACGAACGCCTTTATCCGTCAGATCAACGGCAATCACGACGTTTATATCGGTAAGGTCTACGACGCTAAGTATTATAAACTCGATTTTGATTCGGACGCGATCTCTTTCTTGCGGAAAGACGGCAGTTACGGAAGTCTCCCCGCGGAGAACCTGACCGTAGAATACAGATTGGCGTCGGCCGCCGAAGAAAGCTGGAGCGCGACCAACTATCCCATCAATGCGGGAGAATACTATGTACGCGTTTTGATGGACGACTATAACTATCTGCTTAAGCATATCGACATGAACGGAGAAGAAAGAGATTATTTGACGTTCTCTCTCGTGATCGAACCGTATGTGATCGATATCTCCAAGATATCTTTCCTGAATCAAAAGCAAGACACCATAGAGACGGTGTACAGCGGCGAGCGTCAGAACGTTCGATACGTCGGATGGTTCAAGACCAACAGCGAAAGAGAGGAGATGTATAATGCGTCTCTGCTCGATATGGCGGGCGCGGAAGACGTGGATGCCGCCGCAAGAGCGGACGTATTCAGAAAGATCTACGAGAGGTCGAGCGGTTCGGAACAGGCCTATCTCGAAGCAAAGCTGGCCGAAGCGGAAAGAGAACTCTCTTCCAAGAATGATCAATGGTCGAGTTATTCCGAAGAAAAACGAACCGTTCGCAAACGTATGTACGTGTTCAATAACACTTTGATCGAGCCGATCCTGCCTTTCGTTACCGTCGATAACTGGTTCGGCGAGCGAGAAAAGGACGAATTGTTCCGTAAGTATATGAACGGAAACGGCGAAAACGAACATAACGGCGTCCGTTACAGCGAGACCGAGGCGAAAGCCATCGCATACGGCGTTATGTATAATCGTGTTAACAGCGCGGCGAAGGACGTTATTCTCGGATGGTACGAAGAAGCCCGTAACGCATTGCCTGCGTCGGCGACCGATTCGGAGATATGCGCGTACGTATACACTAATTTCTTCCCCGAGGTCATGATCATCTGCGAAGTGAAACTTCACATCGAATACAAGCGCGACGGCGTTACGATAGAAGGCGCTCCGATCGACGTTCATGCGGGCGGATATCAAGTGGAGATCAGTATCGTTCCCGCCGACGGTAATTACGGTAACTACATTTCCGAAGGAACGCACGTTTATTCTACGTCGGATGACAGAAACGGAGTAGGATACGAAGTCCGTACGCTGTCTATCGCGCAGGATACATCTATCGAATACGAAATCGGCAGTCTCGCTATGACGTATAACGGAAGCGTCCAGAATCCGACGGTTTCTCCCGTTACGGACGAGAGAGGCAATATCGTGCCCGGCGTTACCGTGACCTATCGTTATTTATTCAACGACGGAACCGTGCTTACCGTGATCAGAACGTCGGACGGCGCAAGGATCGACAGAGCCAACACCACGGCTTCTTCAAACTATGCCGGTATCAGAGACGTGGGCGTGTATAACGTCAGGATCACCGTGGACGGCGGAGATAACTTTATCAGTATGAACGACAGTAACTACGGCGGTTCGAGCGAGATCGAAGCGACTGTCGGTATCGTTCCGTCCGATATCTTTATCGAAATGGACGACCTTGAGGCTTATTATCTGTCGGGGATGGCCGACCTTTCGCAATACGTACGGATCCATTACGGAACGGAAGAATGCGTTTGCGAAAACTGCGGCTCGGCGCTTGAGCGCTTCGAGACCGACGAAGAGACATACGGCAGATATCGTTTGGTTTGCCCGAATTGCGGCGTCAAGTTGGAAGCGGAATTCTCGCATATGACGGCTAAGTGCTATTGCAACGTTTGCGAATTCAATCGCAACCTCGGCAGAGCGGACGTTGCCACGGTAGAACTTGTTTCGGAACTTGCCGGCGTCAGGACCTATCGCGTTTATTGTCCGAACAGCAAAGTAGGGTATCTCGTTACTCACAATATGACCAACCTGCTCGGCGGCGAGACGATCGCCGATCTCGGCGATCTGCTCCTGTCGACGGAAGTCCGTTCTCACTATCCCGTAGGCGTATATTCCGCTCATATAGGCGGCATTGCGCTTAACGGGAGCAGCGTGCCTTATACGGAATTCGGTTCGACCTACGCGGCGCTCCATACCGGAAGTCTGACCGCGCAAGAAGCGATCTATAAACAGCTGTACGGCAGTTACGTTAAGCTCAATCTGCTCGGTACCAATGAAGAAGCGTCTCTCTATCATGATAGCGAAAGATATGCGTCCATCATCCGCATGTTCAGTAACTATAACGTCTACGTCAAGACGGATTCCGCCTACGTTGTGACAACGGAGGACGGCGCTATCGGCGTAAACGGAGACGTTGAACTGGCCGAACGGCTCAATGCGATGTCCGACGGTGATACGGCGGTTTTGTACCTGTCTCCCAAGCGTTCCAACAGCGGAGAGGTGCTCCCGTATAACGCCATTACCATCAACAAGGATATCAACCTGACGCTGGTCGGTTATTACAATGCCGATACCAAGGAGATCGAGACCATCCTTTCCGGCATTACGGTCAATAAAGGCACTCTGACGATGCGTATCATAGAGGTACGCCTTGCGTCGAACGGCGCTCACGGTTTGACCGTGGGAAATAACGCCAGCACCGTGCGTATCAGCGAATGCGCCTTTACGAACGCCGGCAGTTACAGCGATACGATAGGTATCTCTACCTCCGTCAATTATAAGGATAAGATCAATATCGGCGACGGAACGCGATTCGATGGTCTTGAAACGGCTATCCAGCTCGTCAGCGGAAACATTGAAGTGACGGAGAGCAGGTTTAATAACAACGGCATCGGCATCCATATCCGTTCCGGTTACGACGATATCAACATCCAGCGCACGACGTTTACCAATCACCGTAATTACGCCGTCAAGGCCGAACAGGCGGGTGTTATCGTCCTGAACGACACGTTCTTATATAATAAAGTCGCCATCAGTATACCCGAGGTGCGCAACGCCGATATGTATAAGAATACGTTCGCAGACGAAGACGGTAACGAGACCAACACGGTCAACATCGAAGAAACGCTGTAAAAAGGTTATTGCAGAAACGATATGAAAAGACAAATTTTGAACATAGTTACTTTTTTACGCGGAGCGGAACCTCGTCATCCGGCGACTAATCTGCTCCGACCGTTGAAAAAGCAGATCATGCTATTAAAAAAGCACGATTTGCCGGCGACGTTTTTATTTCAGTACGACGCGCTCATCCGCGACGATTTCGTAAAAGAGATCAAGAAAGCGGGAGACCGATTCGAGCTCGGCGTATGGATGGAAATGAATAAGCCGCACGTAAGCGCCGCAGGCTTAAAGTGGACGGGGCGCTTCACGTGGGACTGGCACGCGCATTGTTCTATGACGGTCGGGTATACCGAAGAAGAAAGAAAAAAACTGATCGACGCTGTTTTCGAGAAGTTCCGTTCTGTTTTCGGTTATTATCCGCGCGTTCTCGGCGCATGGGCCATCGACGCGTTCAGTCTTCGGTATGCATCCGAAAAGTACGGTATGGACGCTTTTTGCAACTGTAAAGAGCAATGGGGTACCGACGGCTATAATTTGTGGGGCGGCTATTACGGACAGGCTTATTATCCGAGCGTCAATAACGCCTTTACGCCGGCAAGCAAAGAAGAAAACCGCATTCCCGTGCCTATGTTTCGTATGCTCGGGAGCGACCCCGTTTTGCAGTACGACTATGAGTTCGATCCGGATGAGGGTTTAAAAAAACAAGGCGTTATCACGTTGGAACCGGCATACGTCAGAGACGGCGGTGGCGGCGATAAGCGCTGGGTCGATTGGTTCATGAAAGAAAACTACAGCGGCAAGTGTCTGACGTTTGCTTACGCGCAAGCGGGACAGGAAAACAGCTTTTCTTGGGCGAGAACGAAAAAGGGGCTCAAGTACCAATTCCCATTGTTCGACAAACTCCGTAAAGAGGGCAAGATCGAAGTGGAAACGATCGGCAAAACCGGCAAGTGGTTTGCCGAGACCTTCTGCGATACGCCTCCGTCGACCATCGTCGCGGAGAACGACTGGAAGAACGAGAATAAGCGTTCTTACTGGTACGATTGCAAAAACTATCGTCTTAACTTTTTCGTAGACGGCGACCGCTTCCGGATCAGAGATTGTTACCTTTTTCGCGATGATTATAAAGAAAGATACCTCGGCAGCGTTTGTACGACGAACGATCTCTATTACGATAATCCGCCCCTTATCGACGGCGTACGGTTCAGCGGCGAAGGGATCATGGCCGGGCTGTACTTTATGAAAGAGAACGAAGAATTGCGCTGTGCGGACGTAATTTACGAAGAAGACGGAGACAAAATGATCTTGCGCGTTCTCGGAACGAAAGCGGGCGACATGAAATTGACTTTTTCTCCGGAAGGGATGCGCATAGAAGGCGGTGCGACTCTTGCGCCGCGCTACTGCGGTAAAGCAAAAGAGATCGTTTCGGCTACTGCAAATGGCAATACGGTATCCCTATGTTATAACGGATATCAATATTCCGTAACGGCAAGCACCGACTTTAACGCAGATTTTTCTTTGTCGGGGAAAGATATTTTCGTTCGATTGCAATAAAGGGATCTATTCCCGGACGGGGACGGTCACGACCGTCCCTTTTATTTTTTCGACCCAGGAAGATATTTTTTCGGGGGAGTATTCGTCGGGGACGGCGCGATAGGCTTTGCTCATCTTCGCGCCTTTTATGAGACCGCCTAAAACGGCGAAGAAAAATTTCGGTTTTTTCATGCCGCGGACGAATTTGCCCA
>CACXDF010000170.1 GCA_902766325.1 uncultured Eubacteriales bacterium
CGAGTGACGTGCAGAGCTACTTTGTCGTAGAACGCGAGCATTGACGGGATCTTATCGGAGACTACTTCGGTCGGATGATAGTGTCCGTTATCGAGCAGACACAAAATATCGTTTTTCGCAGCGTAGTTAAGATAAAATTCGGACGAACCGACGGTATAACTTTCTACGCCGATACCGAATACTTTAGACTCTACGGAGTCCAAAATGTACTCTTTTGGATACTTAACGGAGAAAATTTCGTCCAGACTTTCTTTTAAGCGCATACGGGGAGAAAGGCGGTCTCCGGGCACGTCTTTAAGGCCGTCGGGGATCCAGGTGTTATGCAGACAAGGACTACCCTGACGCTTGCCGATCTCGGCGGCGATAGCGCGGCAGGCCTTAGCGTGCGCGATCCAGAACGCGCGTACTTCTTTATCGGGAGAAGACAACGTCAAGCCGTCCTTTACCATCGGATGAGAGAAGAAAGTGGGATTAAAGTCAAACGCGATACCCTTCGGCAAGCCCCATTCGAGCCAGGGCTCGAACTCCTTGATCGTCAGTTTGTCGAGCGCGACCGGCTTATCGCTGACGGCATAGATAGCGTGCAGGTTGACGCGCTTTTTACCCGGAATGAGCGAGAATGCCAACTCGAGGTCGCTCTTTAATTCTTCAAACGTACGCGCCTTGCCGGGATAGTTACCGGTGGTCTGAATGCCGCCGGACAAAGCGCCCTTATTCAAAAATCCCTGCACGTCGTCGCCTTGCCAGCAATGCAAGGAAACAGGGATATCGGACAGCCTTTCGATGGCTTTTTCCGTATCCACACCGAACGCTGCGTATTCTTTTTTCGCTGCTTGATAATCCATTATATTATCCTCCTATCTGGATCATTAAATTACCGATGGCGGTGGCCTCGATGGGAAGCGCCGTCACCTTTCTGCCGGTAAAGGTCGCCGTAAGCTCGTTCAGATAGCCGTTCTTGGCGCCCCCTCCCACTATGCAGATCTCGCCGAATTTCCGACCCGTTACCTTTTCCAGTTCGTCCATTGCGTTTTTATAACTGAGCGCAAGACTCCTATAAACCGTATTGAACAGGTCGGCGCGCCCCTCGGGCGTGGGTCGGGCTTGGCGCGTAAAATACTCTTTTATCGCTTCGCTCATACTTTTCGGCGCCAAAAAAGATTGATCGTTGACGTCAAACAGTTCTTCATACCTGCTTGTTTTCGCTTCTTTGACCATTTCGGCGTAATCGGTCCCGAATTCTTTACGGAGTTCGCCGATGATCCAAAGCCCCATGATGTTCTTCAAAAAGCGGACGTACCCTACGCCCCCTTCGTTGGCAAAGTTGCTTTTAAAGGCTTCTTTCGTCGTAATGGGCGCGGAAAGTTTGGCTCCGAGCAGAGACCACGTTCCGCTGGACAGGACGGCGCAGTCGCTCGCTACTTTGACCGCTTCGAATGCGCTCGCCGTATCATGAGACGCGCATAAAAGGACGGTCGTCTGTCCCCCCACTTCTTCGGCGATCTCGGGGAGCAATGCGCCAACTTTTACTCCCGGTTTGTCGAGCGCGGGAAAAAGTTTTTGCGGATAGCCGAGCGCCGAAAGGATATCGGGATCGAACGCTTCGCTCGCCGCGTTGATAAGCCCGGTCGTCGAAGCGTCGGTGTATTCTTTTTTCATAACACCCGTCAGTTTGTACGAAAAGTATTCCGGCATCATCAAAAAAGCGGCCGATTTATTCAGCTTTCCGGTCTTCTTATCCGCCCACAAGCGATAGATCGTATTGAAAGTCTGAAATTGGGTCCCCGTTTTTTCGTACAGTTTTTCAAAAGGAATGATCGAATGGACTTCTTCGACGGCGGTCGCCGTATGCCCGTCGCGATAGGCGTAACACGGAAGTATTTCTTCTCCGTCGTCGCCGATCAGGACATAGTCGACGCCCCACGTATCGATAGCCAGACTTTCGATCTTCGGATAGCGTAAAAAAGCCTCTTTAATACCCTTTTTGATCTCGGTAAGCAAACGACGGATATCCCATATGAGATACCCGTTTTGATCGTCTACAAAATTGGGAAAGCGGTACACCTCTTGCGTTTCTATCTTGCCGTTACTCTCGTATCCGACGATATGCCTGCCGCTGGAAGCGCCGATATCTATCGCTAAATAATATTTCATGCTTCTTTATTTTTTGGTTTTGATCTCGAGGTTGCCGCTGGTCGTCTTAGCGTCTATTTTTACGCGGCCGTCGCCGTTAGCGGTCTTACCGTCGAATTCGCTGCTGATCTTTCCGGCGATGGAAGTGAGCGTCGCCTTATATCCGACCTCTTGCGGAATAAACAGGGTCAAATTTCCGGCGACGGAAGTAAAGTCCACGTCGGTGAGATCCAACGCGTCGATATGCGCGCTGCCCGAAACGGTCTCGATACTGATAAGAGGCGCGGCGGAATTGACGAAAGCGCCGTCCACGCTTCCGGATACCGTTTTTACGTTAAAACTAACGGGTGAATTCACCGAAAAAGCGGCTTTTACGTCGGCGGAAACGGTTTCCGCGCGAAAATCGGTCACGGTGACGGAATTTTTCAGTTCCACGTTCGCGGACACGGACTTGACGCTCACCGCTTTCAGATTCATTTCCTGCGGGAAGGTAACGGTCAGATCTTTTTTCAGATTGATGTACCCGACGAACTTACCCGACTTGGCAAACGCTATATTCAGTTTGCTCCCGTCTAAATAAGTATGCACTTTATAGTCGTCGGAAACTTTTTCTTTGGAATAGGTCTCCTGAATAGTCACCGCTCTGACGTCCCCGGTCGTAACCGTCACGCTACCGGCGATCCAATTGACGTTCAATTCCGAAACGTAATCCATGTATTCGTTTACGTCGGCGGTATACTTATCGGCGTCCGCATACGTAAAATAGGTGATCTTGTCGTTGTTCCGCGTGCAAGCGCCGAGACAACAAACGCACGCCATCAAAAGGACGGCCGCAACAATAACGATACATTTTTTCTTCATGGCACACCTCACGTTATCATTTTACCATATTCCGGAAAAAAAACAAGCCCTAAAGGGCTTTTTCTCTAAACCAGTTGATTCAGCCAAATTCTCTTTTTAAGTAAGACATATCCGAAAATCGACTTTAATACGTCCATGGCGCAAACGACCAAAAACACGTCTATAACGGGCAAAGTCGTCAATTTGACCAGTAAAAAAGCCACGGGGAAACCGGCCACCCAAACAAACACGCTGTCGTAGAAGAAAGTGATAAGGGTCTTTCCGCCCGAACGGAGCGTAAAATAACAGGCGTTCTGAAAGCTGTATACAGGCATCATACAGGCAGTAACGAGCATAAAATCGCTCGCCAATTCTTTGGCTTCTTCCGTAGTGTTATAGATCTGCGGAAAGAAAGAAGAAAACG
>CACXDF010000171.1 GCA_902766325.1 uncultured Eubacteriales bacterium
ACCGCAGATGGCGTTGCAGTAGTTATTGATGATCTCAAGGTGTTGCAAAGAGGGCTTAAAGCGTTTGACCGTCTTCTTGGAAGAGATCTTTCCGAAGCCGCCTTTGTAGTTCTTATTGAATTCTCTTTCGTCCACGCTGTTGCGATAGTATTCGACCGAGCTGCCGTCGGAAACGAGCTTACCTTTGGTGCCGAGAATTTCGAGACGGTTGGTGCCGGGAGCGTCGGCGGTGGAAGTAATGAATACGCCGGTCGCGCCGTTCGGGAACTCCATATACGCGGTGACGTCGTCTTCGACTTCGATGTCGTGCCATTTACCGAAGTGGCAATGGGTGTCGATGGTGCAGGGCATTACGCCGAGGATCCAGGAAAGAAGGTCGAGCTGGTGCGGAGCCTGGTTAAACAGTACGCCGCCGCCTTCGCCGTTCCAGGTCGCTCTCCACGCGCTGGAATCGTAGTAGCTTTGAGAACGATACCAGTCGGTGATGATCCAGTTAAAACGCTTCAGTTCTCCGATGCCGCCTTCGGCGATGGTCTTTTTCATGAACTTATAGGCGTTGTTGGTGCGCTGGTTGAACATGATGGCGAAAAGGCGCTTCGGGTCTTCTTTTTGGATCTTTGCGGCGACCGCGTTCATCTCTTTGACCTGCTTGGTGTATACGCCGGCCGGCTTGTCGCTCATAGCGTGCAGACCGTGTTCGAGAGCGTAGATGACCACTTCCGGATGGAAATAGTGGGGCGTGGTGACGATCACGGCGTCGACGTTACCCGATTCGATCATTTCTTTATAATCGGTGTACTTCGGGCAGGTAAGATGGAATTTCTTGTATTGGGCCTCCAACTTTTCCGGATTGACGTCGCATACGGCGCCGAGCACGCCGTTTTTGACCAACTTAACGCCGGGCAATTTCAGCTCGAAAGAACCGATCTTGATTCCACCCGTCAAGAGAGCCACGTAAGCGCTACCTTGGTTTCCGAAACCGACGATACCGATACGGGCGGGTTTATTTGCTTTTTTCATTTTGGATCCTCCTAAAATGTTGATTTACGTACGTTGATGAAAATGCCGTCGCAGAAAAACGCTCGACCTTCCGGCGGGCGGTCGCCTCGAACGGGCCATACACGCCTATGATACTATATTCGCCGAAAAAATGCAATATCAATTTTACAAAAATCGACTTAAAAACAGATATTCGACTTTTTTATCGTTCGATGAGAATCGAGTAAGCGCGGCGGAAAAAGGACTTAGGCGAGACTTAAAAAAAATAACTTTTCTATTGAAAAAAAAATATACCTATGTTATACTTGTATAACAAAAGGGTGAAGTATGCCCTTTTTCCCAAACGACATCAATCGTCATATCGACGTGCCGAGGTGAAATATGCGCGGAAAAAACTATAACGACGGATCCAGAAGACTGGTCGGGGGTGGCCCTCTCGGCGTGATCTTGCTTGTCCTCGCTCTTGCGACGGCGCTTGTTCTGGTTCTTCTTTTATATCTTCCTCTTACGGACGATACGAATAAAGCCGGCGTTATGGGTAAAGGCGAAGAAAAAGAATGGGATAGGATCGTCAGTATCGTTTATCCGGAAAAAGAGATCGGCGTCGGCAGCGAAAAGGATAAGATTTATCTTACCGTAACGTACGACAACGGCAAAACGGAAGACGTGCCGTTGAGCCAAATGATCTGCTCCGGTCTGGACGTAACGACCAGCGGCGAACAGAACGTCAGTTTGTCTTACGGCGGATTCGAGCAAGTTATACCCATCGTAGTCAAAGACGTCGACTGCGTCCTCAGTTATTCCGCGAGCGACGGCGGCAGAATACAGGGAGAAACCCGTCAGTCCATCGTCAGCGGACAGGACGGAAGCACGGTCGTCGCCATCCCCGAAACGGGATATACTTTCGTCGAGTGGAACGACGGTTATCCGTACGCCACCCGTAAAGATAAAAACGTCAACGAAACGAGAGAATACAAAGCCATCTTTGAGAAGACCCAGTTCGTCGTATTTTTCTTCTACGACGACGGTACGGTCGCAAGAGAAGACGCTGTGTTATACGGCGAAGCCGCCACCGACATTCCGAAAATGAGCGATCCGAGAATGGCCGTTTACGGAAAGACTTTTCAGGGTTGGTCGGTCAGCGAAGAGGACTTTAAGAGCGTCGTTCGTAATATGAACGTCTATCCGCAGTACATAAAGACCGCCACCGACGTGAACGTGACCGTCGAGTCCGACCAATACGGCAGTCATATGGGTACGACCAACGTTAACGAGTTCGGCTATTACGAACATAACTCCACCGCCTCTATCACGGCGACTCCTTATAACTCGCGCGAGTTCGACTGCTGGAAGGTATGGGGATACGTTTCGCCTTCGTCCGCCGCTCCGGAATGGATAGAGATACCCAAGAAGTCGGAGACCGGCGAAGCGACCGTTATCGTTTATATAGGAGACAACAGAGAGGTTTGCCCCTTCACGAGTAACTCTACCGGAAACGCCGGCACCGAGTACACGTTGACGTTCGTGCCCAACGCTTATATGGACATGATCGATATCCGGGCCAACTTTGTTTATAATAACAGCACTGTCACTTTTATCAACTATCAGAACTCCGTCAAGAACAATCAGGAATGCGTCATCGCCGACATCCCGTACGGTACTACCATAGGCGAAGCGCTTGCCGAAAAGGTTACGACGGAAGACGGCGCCGGATTGGTGCTGGACGAAAGCGGTATGCTTAAGCCCGCTTCCGTTTACGGATACGCCTTCCTCGGTTGGTACGATAAACTGGACGAAGAACAACGCATCATCACCGTCAATAAGATATTCCGCGAACCCACTTCTTTGATCGCCAAGTGGGAAAAGCTGATCTATACCGTCGTCTTCGACTATTCCACGGCGACTAATAACGATCGCGAATACGAGATCAACGTCGTTTTCCAAAACACCGTGGGAAGCGGCGGCGGCGTGCCTACCGTACAGCCGTATCGTGAGAAATATAACTTTATCGGTTGGGAAGACGTTTTGACCCATGACCTTGTGGACGATACCACGCAGATCACCGTCAAAGAAGAATACCTGACCGCCAATAAAAACTTTACCGACGAACGGAAAGTCGTTTTCGCGCCCAGATGGGAAGCGAAAGAACACGTTTTGCGCGTGCAGTCGACCGGATCGGGCGCCGTTTATCTCCGTGTGCATCCTCTCGTCGGCGCAACCGAAGAGTCGATCGTTTCGGGCGAACAGATCATTTACGAGACGTACACGTACGAACTCGTTTTCCGCGCGGACGTAGGCTACTACGTTTCTTCTTACGTATGGCGGTTCGAGAACGACGTGCCCATTAAGCAGACCAACGTGTCCGAAGCCGTTTCGCCCATTCCGAAATCGGACGGCGATAACTTCTTCTCCGTTACTTTTTCTCCCATCGTCTATACCGCCACCGTCTATAACGGCAATTCCGTGTACAGAGGGTACATCGAAGGGATCGCCGGCAGCGACGCCGACTCCGTGTCTTTCGATATCCACTACGGCGATACGTTGGCGCTCACCGTCGTTTCTCCGAACGAAGAATACGAGATATCCGATATCCGCGTCACCGGTCGGGTGGGCGGCGTCAATTATTCCGACGAATCCGTCGAAGCCGGTCTGCACGGTAGCCATACGCTGCAATACGACCTTCTGCTTGAAAATTGCACTTCCGATCTTGACATCACGATCGCTTATGACAGCGTAAGCTATTCCGTCAGCGTCAAGACGCCTCAAAACGCCTCTATCGGCACCACCGTCTTTAACGGAACGGAAAGCGATTATGAGACCGCGCCGAACGAAAAGACGTACGCGCCGAACGAAAAGATATTCTACGTCATCGAAGCCGAAGAAGGGTATTACATTTCGGACGTCCGTCTGAACGGCGTTCATTACGATCTGTTCGGTTCCGTCGGCGAAGCGGTCGTATTTTACGATTGGGAGATCAATAAGTCGTCTTACGGCGTGGGAATGCGCTTGATCGACGGCGTTTATTATTATTCATACGGCATAGCTCGGTACGATTCCGATTATTACATGTATTGCCGCAACGTAGCAAGCGGAGAAGAAAAGATATTCGTCGTTGTCGACGCGTTGAACGAACGTTACGAAGCGCTCGGTTCTTCGAGCGGCGCCAGGAACGCGGCTGTTCCGATCGAATATTACACAGAGTTATCCTCCTATCTTATCCGTACGCTCGGCGTGGATAAAAAAGGCGTCGGAAACGCGGCCGTCGAAAAGGACAAACGGGTCACGAAAGTCAAGTTGATGTTGCAACCGTCTTCCAATATCAATTTCAGCGTGGGGACTGAACGCGTTTATTATTCTTTCAGCGTGAAGGAAAACGCGGTGGCCGTTTCTTCCGTCAGCGCGACCGAGGTCCTGCCCGGCGGAAAAGTGACCGTCAAGACCAAGCCGATCACGGGTTATACGGTGGTGGGATACTACCTCAACGACGAAGAAGTCATGACGCCGATAGCTCTTTCTTCGCCCGAACTTACCTACGTTAAAGAATTCGATAATATCGGCAGTGATATCTCCATTACTTTTGCGTACGAACTCATCACCTATTCCGCTACCTTTACGGCGCTTGTCAACGACGGCGCGACGGTGCGCGAAGAAGGCAAAACGGAAGAATATCGTTTGGCGCGGTCGCATACTTTCGAGGATCTGAAATTCGCCTCCAAAGTATCTTACGTCATTACTGCGGCGGCAGGGAAGAGGATATCCTCGCTGACCGTGAACGGAACGGCTTATCCGGTCGTGCATAATATGACGACCTATCCCTTCGTATGGCAAAGCGTACGCGGATCTCTCAACGTTACGATCGGATGCGACGATCTGATCGCCGATTCGCCCGCGGCGGGTGGGTACGATCTTACTTGCAATCTGAACGAAGACAGTCACGTTTCCGCGTCCGTACGGTACGACGATAACGTTTATTTAACGGTTCTTGCCGAAGAAGGGTACTATCTGCATAGTATTACCATTCACGGTAAGTTATCCGAGGGCGGCGAAGAAAAGGCGTTGACCGTAACTCTCGGCGTCGATTCCGTCACCGTTTCCGACGCCACGGGAAGCGGCGTTTCTTCAGCGGACTTCAGTTATCTTCCCAATACCGAACGATCCTATCAAAAAGCGGTAACGGTCAAATTACCGTCTGTTCTTTTCTATCAAACGGCGCAAGCGGAAGTTACTTCCAAGCGTATTATCTATTCCGTTATAATAGAAGAACCGGAAAACGGCGCCGTTAATACGACCGCTTCGGAAGCGGCCTATAACGAGACCGTCGTGATCGGCGTTTCCGCTTCTCCCTATTATTACATCGATTCTTTCGAAGTCAACGGCGTCGTCGTTCCGTTCGCTTCCGCGGAGTGGAGCAGCAGCGGTATGGCTTTCGATCCCAACGTTCGTAAGTATACCAGGGGCGACTACAATCTGACTATAACCGGCAATACGACCATCAAAGCCGTCTTCAAGCGTTTTGCGTACACGGTCAGACTGGACGACGGCAGTATCAACGGCGCTACCAGTCTGAACGTAGAAGGAATGACGGAGGACGGAAAAGCGCCGCACGGCAGCAAACTCACCATCAGTATGACCGCCGATCGCGGTTATCATATCAAAGCCGTTTACGTCAACGGTCTTGACGTCGGATACGACAGTTCCGTTTACGGCGAGAATGAAAATAACGTTAATTACGCCGTTTTCGATTATAACGGTCCGGACGGCAGAGGTATCACGCAGAACGTATCTGTCCGCGTTTTCTACGAGGTCAACCGTTATTCGTTCATTTACAATATCGTTAACGACTCGGCTAATTTCGCCGGACTGTCCGGCGCGGGCACGTTGACGGCGGCGTATACGCCCGTAGGACAGAATAAGTACGGCGGTATCGCCTACGGAGACAACTTCAGTATCAACGTGACTCCGGCAACGAGCGCAGGATACTATCTTTACAGCGTCGCCATTACTTATAAGGGGTACAGCGATACCGAGTATACCACCAAAACGAGGTATTATTCGGATGGAGACGGTATCGTTTCCAAGACGGGCAGTACGATTTGGTTCAATCGTTTCTGGTTCGCCGATTCTTCCGCCCTTGCCACCGGCGTAACGGCCGATATAACGGATATTACCGTTACTTTCAAAAGAGAGACTTACTCGCTTTCGTTGAGACAGAACACGATCGGCGGCGGAATGACGGCGTCCTTCGTCAATCCCAGCGTCAATGCCGGAAGGTACGTTGTTGTTTTCGGCAAAAAAACGGGTACGAACGACGAACTGACGGAATACTATTACGAACAGGGAGTCGGTTCTTCGACAGGCAGATTTTTACGCAAAGTCGGATCGCTTTATATGGATTCCGGTATTGTGCTCGGCTACCGTTCCGGCGACGTGGGAGACGTCGTTTTTAACGACGGGATCTACGAGTACGAGATGTACTTTGAGTACGGACTCAGATGCGTCGTCAACGTGCGTCCGGACGACGGATACGACAGAACGGAGTTTACTCTTAACGGAGAGGACAGAAACGATTACGTCGGCAGCGATCAATATAACTTCAATTTCTATCGTTCTACCGTCGTAGCCGTCTCTTATTTGGTGCAGGAATTCGACATCGGCATCAAAGCGGTGATCTATACGGACAGAAACAGCAATCAAAAGATAACCGCGGCTTCCGGTAAGTCGAACGACTATATCAATATGGTCGTTTCTATCCTCGATCAGAACGGAAACGTCATCAGAGCGTACAGTAAAGAGCCTCTTTCGCTCGAGCTCGGCAGAACGCTCCCGTACGGTACCATCGTACGGTACGATATTCAGTCCAAATTCGCTACGAAAGGCGTTTATCTATACAACTTGACGCAAACGACGATCGGCGCCGACGGAAATCCCGTCGTTACCGAGATCCGTACAATTGACGGCGACGTGGAAGGACTGGTTTCGTTCGGACCTTTTATCGTAACCGAAGAATTGACGTTGAACGCTTATTTCGAGATCCGCTCGTATACCGTATCCACGTCCGTTTCTTACGACGAATCGCTCAATAACGAAGGCAGGAACACGGTACGGAAGGACGGAGACGCCTCCAAGTCGAATTGGTCGGTCTTCTGGGGCGCCGATACCGCCGTTAACGTCAATATCGACGCAGGGTTCGATCTTAACGAGATCGTCGTGACCGCCGGCGGCAGAACGGTCGTACTGTCCGCGGTCAATCCGGGCAGAGATACGGACGCCGTTTATTACGTCGCCGATGAAGAAGATCCTCTTTACGGCGTCAGAAACGTCTTACACCTGATCTCGGTCAAGAGCGACGTGAGCGTGCAGGTCACTTTACGTCGTCGCGCCTACACATCCGTTTTCAATATCAACGACACGCAAGCCGTCGATTCTTTGACGGTTTATTTCAACGAATACAGCGGTATTTATCCTCGCGATGCGAAAACGCCGGACAGCGCATGGCAAATGCGTATCCGTCACTATGACGAACTTCGCGTCGTAGTCTCGCCCAGGGACGGATACGAGATCGTCGCGCAACAAGTGGCGATCTACCGCGCCGTTCGCAACGAAGGAACGGGCGAATGGGAGAAGGAGAGCGTAACTCCGTTGATCACGCTTGATTTCGTTGCGATATCGGGCGATACCAAGCAGTTTACGTTCCATCCTTCCGACGGATATGCGCTGATCGCCGTCAACGGCGATATCATCGTCGATATTTCCGTTACTATCAAGAGATATAAGTTGGAAAGCACGGTCGTACGTACCGACGCGTCGAACGATACGTCTTTGAACAAAAACGATACCGTCGTATCGCTCAACGTTTATACTTCGCCGAGCGATTATTCTTTCATTAACGTCAACGGCAGCGCGCAGCAAACGCAGATGTTGACCAAGAACATCGGACTCAATCAATCCGTGGCGCAACACGGAAGTCTGATCCTGTACGAGTTCATTACGCCCGACGGATATATGATGGAAAACTTCACGATGAACGGTCTTACGTTGGAAGATATGAGAGGATACGCGACGCTCACCGCGGGAAAGTACCCCGCCGATCCGACTCGTTATCAATACAGGATCGCCGTGACCGTCTGCACCGCTCTTGTGAACGGCGCGTCCGGGTTCTTTAAGTCTTCTCCCGATCAGATCTCCGTGAAAATGACGCTGAGCCCCATTGTTTACGACGTGGTGATCGTCATTAACCAATCCGTCAAAGACTTCGGTACCTATAACGAAAGAAGCGGCGCTTCGGACGATCAGACCTTGACCGTTTACGCTGCGAAAAACGTCGTGCACTTCTCGTCCGTCAATATCGAACCTTCCTTGTTCGAGGGGTACAGGATCAACGCAACCGACGCGTATATCGGCGCCGCCAGCAGTACGGTCGCGCTCGATAAGGCTTCTTTCGGCGTCGATCAGGAGACGTTGACCGTTCGTAAGAGATTTACGTTCGACTCCGCCACCCTGAATATGGCCGACGCGACGCTGGGCAGAAAAACCGTTTACTTCTTCTTTACCACGTCCATTATTTATTATCGTTTCAAACTGGACAGCATGGTGTATTACAGCAACGCGGGCACGCTGTCCACCGAGTCGCTCAGCGCCTATAACAGTCACAACGCAAGCAGCGCGGGCAACGTGGAATGTACGGTCAGCAACCTGATCGTGCAAAGCGCGAACGCTTATTCCGATACCGGCGCCGTCGATTCTTCTTTCCCGTATTTCTCGACGGTGACGCTGGAAGCCGCGGCCAGTTCGGACTTTGCGCTTTTTGCGATCTACGAAAACGTCAACGGCAATTGGCAGATCATCCGTGATAACGTTAACGGATTGTCCTATACGAACAGAAAAGAAGGTTCCGTAACAAGGTATTTCTTGACCTTTACCATCAATTCGGTCGGAGACAGAACTTTCCGGATCGACTTTAAACAGCGTACGGCTATCACCGTGAACGTACCCAACCCCTATAAGTACGTTGCGGGATCGACCAATACCTACCTGTATTACAGCGAAGTGACGGCGTTCGAGTCGGACGTTGAGACGGAAACGGGCGAGTACGTCGATCCGAGTTCCACGTCGGAAGGCATAGCGAAGACGCAATACGTCTTTACCGTGTACGTCGGCAACTATTTCTCGATACGTTTCGTCGACAGTTATCGTCGTACGTCCACCGTTAATTTCTCCGTTTATTCGACGGATCTGAGTGCGATCGCCGAACAATGCATCGATAATTCCTACGTCAACGGCGTGTTCAATACAGAGCGCTTTAACAGTATGTACGGCAGTTTGTCTTCGGAGTATGCGGTCGAAACGGCAAAGTACGGCGGCAGTCCGAAAGAAAACAAGCGGTATCACATTTTGGGCGGAGAGGTCTTCTATGTCTACGATAACGACGTTTACGGCCACGTCGCCGCCGAAAAGACGACTATCGACGCGATGAACGCGTCTAAAACAAGCGCGACCGTAGGCGGCAGAATATACTATAACGTCAATTCCGCCGAGTCGAGAAACAACGTGATCTACGAGGATACCGTATACGGCACTACGAAAGAAGGGCACGTGCTCACAGTTGTTTGCGAAGCCGAACCGAATTATGCTTTCTATCGGATGTCCTTCCGCCAGATCGACGTTACCGCCAGTAAAAACGCCGGCTATATCAAGTTCGGCAATACCGATCTCAATTCTTGGCAGGAAATAAAGTATTCCGACGCGAACGACAGAAGATCGGACGCGATCGACACTTTCAACGTCAATAACACCAACGGATACGTCTTGCTTAACTTCCGTAAGTCGGGCAACAAGTATTACTTTACGTTGTGGATGAACGGAGACGTGGAGATGAAAGCGGAATATTATCGTACCTATAACGTCTCTTACGCCGTATATCTTCCCGACGAGGTGGCCATGGGCAGAACGCCTTCAAGCGCCGATATTACGGCGGAAGACGTCTCGGATATCGTCTTTACCGTCGGAGGCGTCGGGCCGTTCGCCGCGGGCGGCGATCCGGTGGTCAGCTACGGATCGGAATTCAGAATGACCGTAGCGCCGCAGGCTTCTAATTATATTTTCGTCGGTTGGTACGTCAACGGCGTCGATCTGTTTACTTCTTTGGATAAATTGATCCCCGGCTCCGACTACTATACGCAACGATTCATCGTCGATTACGACAATATGGAAGCGCTGATAAAGAACGGCGAAGAGGTCACCGATCTCGTCATTTACGCTCGCTTCGAGCCGATGATCGACGTTCAATTGATCAACGAAAAGTATTACGCCTATTCCTATCACTTCAACAGCTGGGATATGGGTTCTTTGCAATCTGTGTATTATAACTATTCCCGCGATCAGCAGACGATCACCGGTATCTCTCTTTCTTCGCATGCGGAGATAACGCAGGATACGGACGGTATGTCGATAGCGAACGGATTGCAATATATCGAGGGTACTCCCGCATTCGCTTGCGACGAATATAAGGATCTGACCGCTCGTCCCGCCGATTGGAACAGCCGTTATGCAAGTTATTATATCAAGAACGCCAACGGTACTTATACGCAGAACGCTTCTTCTGTCTGGAACTCGTCCGTGACGTACGCCTCTCTCGTTCACGGTAAATGGAGCAATCTGTATTCCGACGAAGTGGTAGCCGCTTATTCGAGCGCGGAAAAAGACTTCTATAAGATCCATACCGCTTCTCACGCCTTTACCGTTCTGTTGGAAAACGTGATTGACGGCGATTATATCAACAATACCTGGACGATCTCGAATATAGAACTGTATATGACGGGTATGGACTCCGACGTCGGATTTTCTTCCTGGCAGTATTATAACTGGAAGACGGGCGTTTGGACGACGATCCCGTACGAATACGTCGATACGAGTTTCGGCGTCAGCGCGGACGGCTCGCTTTATTACGTCGACGCCTACACGCCCGAGTATATCTTCTCGCTCGGCGCCCTCTATACCGGGTTTATGCCGTACGCCGTTTCCGCCGTCAACGAAAACAACCTCGGCGGCGATCGTCCCTTATTGATCCGTCCCGACTTATATAAGTTTTTCAACGTCAATTTGCTTCAATTCGCGTTCAGTGATTCTTATACCGGGCTTGACGACGTAGACGACAGAGTCCTTTCTTCTAACGACGTTTCTCCTTCGATCTCCGACTATACGGACAGCGATCCCGCTTTCGGAGACAGAAATTATACGTCCGACGATAAGACGTTCGGAACTTACGAATACGGTTCCAGAATCGAACTTATTTATAATACGGCCGCGCCCGGATCGGAGATATATAACAGCGCAAGATCCATCCGCTACCGCTTTATCGGGTGGCATATCAGACTCGGAGAGGACGGCACGATCTACTATCTGCAAGACAGTAACGATACTTCCGGCAGCGCTTTCTCCTATCAACTCATTTGCGCGCCGAAATCCAGCGATACGTCTATTATGTTGATGAGCTATTACGTCGCGCAGTATAAGCAGGAATTCTACAGCTACGGCATATCCGGTTCTTCCACGTATACGTACGATACGAACGCCGGTCTCAGGAGCGGTAAAGCGGCGCCGAAAGGCTACGTTGTCGCGCAGACTTCGACGCCGATCAGTATTCCTTCGGCGACGATGGCGAACGGCGCGGTCAGTTATGCGGGAACGGCGGTTTCCGCTTATACGACTACCGATTACAAACGGGTCTCCAGCACCACCGAAATAGGAGGCGAATGCCCGACACTTTCTTCCGCCGGTTCCGTATTCACTATGGAAAGTAGCGCCGCGTGGTCGTTCGAGTACTATATGGACGCCGGATTGGAGTATACTTTGTACGTCAATAAGAATACGCCGCTCGTCGCTACGTCCAAAATCAAAGACTTCCGCAATAGATATTCCGATTCCGACTATAACTACTTCAATCCGGAATTCGACACGCTCTATAAGCTGTACGTCGACTCGGCATCCGTTCCTACGCAGGATTTCTCATCTTATTACAATACGGGTAAAGGAACCTACGTTATAGACGGTTCCGGCACGCAGGTCACGCCTTCTTATCTGACGAATAAAGCAATGAACGAAAACGGCTGGGAAAGCGGACACAGGGCTTTTATCAGTAATACGACCCACGAGGTCAATTTACAATACGTCACCACGGCGACGCTCATATTCTATAACCTGATGTACGGATCGGGCGTTTCGATCGCCAATTCCGGCTTTGTCAGAGCGCTCACCGGCGGCGCCAAGTCTGCGTTGACCGTTTGGGACGACTCGACGGAGTACGGAGACTGGTTGGATAACGGCAACAATCCCACTTTCTTCGGTAAGAATAACGGAGAAGTCGTCGTTCGCGTTACGCTCATGCGTATGGACGGTAACGGATACGCCGGTAACGTTTTGTACGCCATGAGAGGCATGAAAGAGGGTAACGGTATCCCGACACAGAATTGGGTCTACGATATGAGCGGGACCAAAGGTCTCTTCTCGCCGACTAACGTCGGATACGGAAGATGGCTCGAATACGACCTCAATGATTATTATTCCGGAACGGTCATCGATAACACCCTTGTGTTCGGCGGCGGCGGTTTCTTATCTAACGATTACGTCAACGGTTCTTCCGCGCCCCGTCACGAGACGGATAAAGTCGGCGAGCACCTTGCCACATCCGACTATTACAACGGAGCGCAGTATACTTCCGGCGGCAGCACCGTCATTGGATATTGCGGTCTCGGTACGGTAGAAGATCCGTATAACGTCTATATTAATCTACTTGACGGGACCAAGCGTACTACCGACAATAAGCAGTTGCAGTTTATTTCCACTTTCTGGAAGTATAACGACTATTCTTGTCGGAATGATAACGGAGACCCGGTTTATTTCCGGATA
>CACXDF010000172.1 GCA_902766325.1 uncultured Eubacteriales bacterium
CCCGGCAGGCTCATACCGTCGAACGCGCCCTTGCGGCGGAAGTTCTCTCTCGCGATCCTGGCCGCTTCACGCGCTCTTTGCGCGGTGACCGACTTCTGAATGAGGTCTCGTGCCACTTTGGGGTTTTCTTCAAAAAATTCGCCCAATTTGTCGACGAGAACGCGGCTGACCATGCCTCTCATTTCGCTGTTGCCCAGTTTGGTCTTGGTCTGCCCTTCAAATTGCGGATTGGGGAGCTTTACGCTGATAATGGCGGTGATACCTTCGCGGACGTCTTCGCCGCTCAGTTTTTCGTTGTCTTTCAAAACTTTGAGCTTCTGGCCGCAGTCGTTGATAACTTTGGTCAGACCGGCTTTTAAGCCTTCCAAGTGGGTGCCGCCTTCGTCGGTGTTGATATTGTTGGCATAAGTCAGAACCGTTTCGTTATAACTGGTATTATACTGAATGGCGATCTCGATCTCGCAGTCGTTTTCTTTCTGCTCGATATAGATGACCTTGGGGAGCAGAGTCTCTTTGCCGATGTTGAGTTCTTCGACGAAGTGGATGATACCGCCTTCGTAGAAGAAAGTCTCCGATTGTTCTTTATTTTCTCTTTGGTCGGTAATGGTGATCTTCAAACCCTTATTGAGGAAGGCGAGCTCTCTCAAACGGCTCTTCATGGTGTCGTAATTAAATTCCACCGTCTCGAAGATGGTATCGTCCGGATAGAAGGTCACTTCGGTGCCCGTTTCGGTCGTAGAACCGATGATCTCAAGCTCGGTGATCGGCTTGCCGCGTTCGTACTTCTGCGTATAGATATTGTTGTTTTGATAGATCGTCACGATCAAAAGCGAGCTGAGCGCGTTGACGCAAGAAAGGCCTACGCCGTGCAGACCGCCGCTGATCTTATATCCGCCGCCTCCGAACTTACCGCCGGCGTGCAGTTTAGTCAAAACGACTTCAACGGCCGACTTATTCTCCTTTTCGATGATACCCGTCGGGATGCCTCTTCCGTTATCCCGTACGCGCACGCTGCCGTCCGCTTGAATGAATACGTCGATCTGCGTGCAATATCCGGCGAGCGCTTCGTCGATCGAGTTATCGACGATCTCGGTCACCAGGTGATGCAAACCGTGTACGTCCGTACTTCCGATATACATACCGGGACGAACCCGAACCGGCTCCAGCCCTTCCAGGACCTGTATCGCGTCCTGATCATAACTGTGTTCGATTTTTTCCATGTATTTTCTCCTTGCAATTATTTTCATCGCTGTGGATAACTAATACCCATTATAAAATAATTTAACATAATTTAATAATATTGTCAATAAAAAGATATAAATAATTTATAAGAACGCGCGCAAGAGCGCATACGCGTGCGCGAAAAGGCGTTTTCCCCTTGTCCGAAATATTAATTTGTGTTAAGATGAAACCATATCGACAAATAATGAGGCGTTTTTATGAGAGAAAAATTCAAATTGTTGAAAACTTTTGATTGGAAATTGTTTATTTCCTTGATATTGTTGTCTTTAGTGCCCGCCGCTATCCAAACGATAGAAACATTCGTCATATCCGGAAGCGTCTCCGTAAACGATATCGACGTTATCGGTCAAATAGAATGGTTCGATCTGATAGACGAAACAATTCAAGCATTTTTGATAATCCCTTTATACTCTATATTGAACGTCGTTTTGAAGCACAATAAAGAGAACTTCGGAAAAAACGTTTTTAAAACGCTTCTGCTGTCATTTGCCCTTTATACCGTTTTTTCGATCGTTGTTCTGATTTATTCAACGCATCTTATTTCCTTCATGAATCCCAATGAGATCGACCTTCCCTTGGTTAACGCTTATTTGTCCGTTTCCACAATCGCGTTTATGATTGGTATTATCGTCAGTTTTATCAACGTTGTATTCGTCGTTTTGGGCAAAAGTAAAAACGTATACATATTTTTAGCCATCAAAGCCGTGACGACTGTCATTTTTGATTTCGTCATCATTCCTCGCTACGGCGTAATCGGCTTGGCAAGCAGTAAAATAATAATTAACGCCGTTTTAGGCGCGGCCGGTTTGTTTATCCTTTTCCGGCAAAAATCAATCAAGATCTCATGGTTTTGCAAAGAAGATCTGTCCTTGCTGAAAGATTGGGTAAGAATCGGCTCTTTTTCCGGCACTCAACAGTTCATCGCCAATATCGTTTATGCTTTGATGATCGTAAAAATGGTAAATCTTGTTTCCGAATCCGGAAATTACTGGGTAGGCAATAATTTTATATGGGGTTGGTTGCTGATTCCCGTCTACGCCCTGACCGAAATTATTCGTAAGGATTGCAAGGACGGCTATTTTGAATTAAA
>CACXDF010000173.1 GCA_902766325.1 uncultured Eubacteriales bacterium
CTTGCCCGCGAAATCGCGATCAAGCGGCGTCACATCGGCGTCTCCGCGATACTGAAGCAGTTTGTAAGACGCGCCATCCTCTTGCACAAGATAGTCGCCGTACAACAAGGTATCCGCGGCAAACGAGAAATAGTCTCCCGTTCCGGCCACCCAGTTATTGGCGAAATTAACGACGTAAACCGTCGGAACGACGATGCGCAAGCCGCCTTTTACGTTCATACCCGCTTGATAGAAGACGCTGCTGCCGTAAACCGTAGTCGTCGCGCCGATAGGATAATTAAAGAGCGCTCTGATACGCGCAAGCGAAGTACAACCGTAGAAAGAACCGTTTCCGATGATACCGCCGTTTTCGGTGATCGTCTCTTCTTTGCCCGTCGATTCTCCGATCGTAGACGGCAACGTGATCTCCTCAAGCGAGGTACAGTTATGGAACAGATAGGCCGACAGATAGGTCATGTACTGCGGCAAATGGATATCGGTAAGAGAAGTACAATTTTCAAAGGCGTGTTCTCCGATCTCCACTTCGGAAGACGCTTGATAACTACCGATATCGGCGCCGGGCAAACGGATCTCTCTTAATGCGGTACACCCCGCAAAAGCATATTTGCCGATACTGTACACGTGAGAAGTGGGAAGGAAAGTGACTTTTTCGAGCGCAGGCGTACCGAAGTATGCGGCGATCGCCGTCACCCAATAGGTCGTCCCGCCCAAAACGATTGAATCGGGGATCACGAGGTCTCTCTCCGCACCGCGATAAGCAGTCAGAGTGACCGTACCGGAAATAACGTTGCCGCTCGCCTCGCCGTTGATCTCATACGCGAAATCACCGTAGAACCGACGAGAAACGACCTGCTTTTGGCTCCATCCTTCCTTCGTCTTGTATCTGTCGACCGACGTCGAAGGAACGTAAACTTTGGTATTGCTGGTGCGGATACCGTCAAAAACCGTTTTGCGCGTAAGAGTTCCGTCGGAATACCCGTTTTGTCCGGGTTCGCGGAAAAGATAGACGGCAAGCAGCTCTTGACATTCGGAAAAAGCAAATTCCTCGACCAACGTTACCGTCTCCGGTAACATGATCTCGGCGATAGCCGTTCTTCTGAACGCATAGGCGCCGATCTTCGTCAATTCGACGTCTTGCTCTCCGAGGACTTCACCTGTGTCGAGGTAGAAACTGTCGCCATAGCGGACTTCGGTCAATTTTACGCAATCGCTGAAGCAATATGCGCCGATCACGCTCAACTGCGCCGGCATACGGAAATGCGTCATGCCCGTACAGTCGGAAAATGCTCTTTCGTCGAAAGTCAGGACGTTTGTTTCGCCGTCTTCAATGTAAAACCCGCTTTTATCGCTCGTGTCATAACCGTCCAAAACAGGACAAGCGGCAAAAGCGTATTCTTCTATCAAAGAAAGAGACGCCGGCAGGCTCACGGTCTTAAGCGAGGCGCACCCGTAAAAAGCATACGACTCGATCGTCGAAAGACCGACGCCGTTTACCTTTACTTCGATCAGTCCCAAACATCCTCTGAACGCGTCCGCGCCGATAACGGATACGGAACCGGGAATAACAACGGACGTTACTTTATCGGAAACGACGTTTCCGTTTACGCCGCCCACATCCGCCAGGTTTTCTCTTCCGACACGAACGACATTATAAAAAGTGCCTCGAATCGTCACCGTAGACGGGAATTCGACCTCAGTTGCCGTACCGAGGTATCCCATCGCCGTAACCGTTTTTCTATTCGAGTCTACGATAGCGTAAGAATAATTATTTACGACGTATTCTTGTGCAACAAGCTTATTGATCGCCGAATTGACGACGTTATAACCGTTGGAGCCTGCGCCCCATTTCTCCTGATATCTCCTCAGATCGTTCGTAGACGGCAATACGACGAATAACTTGTCGCACTTTTCAAATATCTTCTGCGCGCCGTCCGGCACTTCCGTCACAAGATAGTCGGTAGCCTTCGTCGGCTCGAAGTTGAGATATAAGCCGACCATGGTCGCGCACTCCGAAAACGCGCCTTCGCCGAGATACTCGAGATAACAATTCAGTTCGATCGTCAAAAGCTCGGTATTCTTTGCAAAAGCATACTCTTCGACAGACACCCTTTCGTTTTCGGTCCCCAAAACGTCATCGTGCATAAAGGTCACCGAATTCAGATTCATCGTCTTACCCGCGGCGCAGGAGAAAGCGTATCTCCCGATCGATCGAACGCTCCTCGGGAAAACGAACGAGGTCAGACCGGTACAATTATAGAAGGCGTGATCGTCGATCAGTTCGAGCGAATAATCCTCTTTCAGTAAGAAATACTTATTGGCGGAAGAATAAACGTTCGTTGCGCGGACGTATTCTCCGTTCGTATAAACGTAGAAATCGGCGAATTGATCGGCCCACTCGCCGCGATTGAAGTAGGTCTTCGCCTCTCCGTCGGCAGGCGCGTAAACTTCGTTCAGAATGGTCACCGAAGTCAATTTGTCAAGATCGGCAAAAGCATACGAACCGATCGTCTCGAGCGAAGACGGCAACACGACGGAACGCAGATTGATCGCGTAAGTAAAGGCGTTCGCGTCGATAGTCGTAACGCCGATGCCGATCTCGATCTCCTCCGCAAAAGAAGCGAAAGCGTTCTCGCCGACAGCAGTCACGACAACGTCGGCCGCAACGTCCGTTTTCAGTTTGACGCGACTATCGTTGCCGATATAAGCAACCAAACGATACTCATTCCTTTCGATGGGTTCCAAAACGTAATTCTTGAATTCCGTCGTTCCTTCTTCGTCGTAGATGTAGTCGGCGGAAAGGATCTTTTCTATATGATTTCTCCACTTGCTGTCCACGCTGTAAGCGTTGAGCGCTTTGCCCGGAACAAAGAAGAAAATGCCGTCCGGCAAAGCCACAAAGGTATCGTTTTCGATTGCGGGCACGTTTTCGGACAGACAGCGAATATAGATCATATTGTCGCAATTGCGGAACAGATAGTTGCCGAGCGTGGTGACGGTCGACGGGAATACGGCGGAAAGAAGAGAGTCGCAATCCTCAAAAGCGTTGTTCTTAACTTCCAACAATCCTTCTTCAAAAGTCACGGACGTAAGGTTCGCGTCGTCCGCGAACGCATAAGAACCGATCGACTCCAAACGATTCGGCAGTCGTACGATCTCCAGGCTGACGCATCCGGAAAAAGCATAGTTACCGATCCTTGCGACGCTGCTGTTTCCGTCGAAAACAATATTCTTAAGACTGACGCAACCGTCGAACGCATAGTTTTTAATACCTGTTACGTTTTCGCCGATCACAACCGTTTCCAGCGCGGTACACCCGCGGAAAGCGCCGTTGGATACCGTCTTGATACCGGGAGACAAAACGACGGAACGGAGTAACTTGTTATTTCTGAAAGCGTCTTTGTCAACGCCCGTAATTTCGTAATAAGACCCGCCGCCCGTCATACTGCCGGGAATGACGAGATCGATCTCGGAACCGAGATAAGCGGATACGTAGTACTTACCGGAGTTTTGAACGGTCAGAACAAAGCCGTCAAGGTTGACGCTGTAAGCCTGTACGTCGGAGACGCCCCATTCGTTTTTGTACAAAGAAACGAGGTTGGACGCAACGTAAATAACGACGTTACCCATTTCGTCCATACTTCTGTCTCCGAGCATTACGACGTTACTGCCGCTGTAACGGATCAGGATACCCGTCAGATAGCCGTTACCGTAAAAAGCGTAATCGCCGATGGCGCGGACGGACGAGGAAAGCTCCGCCACCGATCCCGTTTTGCCGGCAGGATAGAATACGATCTCCGTTTCGTCCTTGTTATAAAGCACGTTATCTCGAAGCGTATAATTCCCGCTCCCCGTTTCGGTAGCGTTAAAGTCTTCCAACTTGACCGCATTATACGCAAAGCCCGTCCCGAGAGTCATCACGTTCGCCCTGAGAGTAAAATGTTGCAAAGAAGAACAATCGCCGAACGCAAAGTCGCCGCACGTAAACGCGCCTCCGCAAACGACGTACGCCACGCCGAGAGAAGCGCAAGAAAGGAAGGCGTTATCATCTACGGTGAGGTCTCCGCCGTTATATACGACCAACGAGGTCAACCCGGACTTACCGAAAGCATACTCGTCGATCCTGTCCACGACCAAAATAGCGTCCGCCGATATCGAAACGCCGGTCCTGTTCGTGATGCGGACCACGCCGCTATCGTAAAAAGCATATCCGCCGATGGTCGTAATGCCGCTGCCGATAAAGACGTCGGTCAAATTTTTATCGTCACGGAACGTCCCTGCCGGGAGCGCGCCGAACCGACCGTCAACGGTAGCCGACGTCAAAGAAGTAATATCGGAAAAAACGTTTTCTCCCATAGAACGAACTCTGCCGTTGATATTTACCTGAGAAAGCCGAGTCCCGGAAAAAGCAAAGTTACCCACGTCCAGTTCGTAATACGTGACGTAACGATCATCGATATACACGTAATACGTATCGCTCTCGCTACCGGATACCGTCGCTTCGGCGAAGGAGAAGTATTCTACGCCCTGCTCGTACTTTTGAGCCAAATTACGAACGAATCCGCATACGTAGACGCCTACGCAGGGGGTTCCCTCCGTCGGGTCCGCTACCGGCGTCGCGGCATAGTATTCGACGTTCATTTCGTACGTTCCGGTCGCGGGAACGTACGCTCCCGCATCCGCGTTGAATACAAAAAGCTCTCGATCGATGGTTCCGTTCAGCGTCCATCCGGTATATAAAGAAAGGGTATAGTAGGTCTCCGCCCGACGATAAACGCCGGTCGCCGCAAAAAAGTTTTTGAGGTAGACCTCTCTTAAAACAGTCGCGCCGACCAGATAGTCGTTCAGTTTCGTCTTTTTGTAATGAGCGCCGGTATAAGAAACGTCCGACAGATTTTTCGAACGATAAAAGGCGTGATCACCGATTAAAACGCAGTTATCCGGGAGCTCGACGGCGGTCAGATTGATCGCCTCGGCAAAAGCGTAATCGCCGATAGAAAGCGGATAAAGACCCTCTTCAAAGGATACTTCGTACAGGTTCGTCCCGTAATAAGCTCTCGTACCTATCTCCGTCACATATCCGGGAACAGTCAAAGAATCCAATCTGGCGTCGCCCAAAAACGCTTCTTCCGGGATGACCAAAGTATCGGCCGCCGTAAGATACTTCGGGAAATGGAAATACGTCAACCGAGTATCGTCGGAGAAGACGCCTTCGCCAAGACTGACGACGTTGGCGGGCAACGAAAGTTCATATAAGAAATGGATCCCGGCCAAAGCGTGTCCGGCCAGCGTCAGTCCGCGACTGCCTTCGGTAAAGAAAACGTGCTCGATATTATAGCAATTTCTGAATGCGTTTTCACCCAAATAAACCAAACGCGCCGGCAAGGTGATCTTTTGCAGGAAGGTATCGTCTTCAAAAACGGATCTTCCCAAAGAAAGGGTATTGTCCAAACCCGCCACCGAGTCGGAAAAGTCTATATTGGACAAAGAGAAGCAGGACGCGAACGCGCCGTCGCCGATGGACGTAACGCGGTTGGCTACGACGATCGAACCGAGCGTGGTATGGAAAAACGCATGATCACCGATCGTGATGGAATTATCGCTCGACGCACCCGTAACGTATTCGATACCGTTTATTTTATCGCCGTTACGATAATAATCGCGGCTGATCTCCAAAGACGTAAGAGCACAGTTCTCGAAAGCGTACGCACCTACGGTCTGTACGCGGGAAGAAAGAGTCACCTCGGTCAAACCGCTGTCGGCAAATGCATGATCGCCGATCGTAACGAGCACCATCGTCACCTTGGTATCGACAGACGCATTGTCGATAAACGTAAGTTTAGTCAGCGTCGCGCCGTAAAAAGCATAATCCTGGATGACGGAAACGCTACTCGGTATCTCTACCGGGCCGCCCATTTTAGCCGTCGGGAAGGCATACAGGTTGGATAGATCTTGATAATAAACGACGCCGCCTTCCGTAAACAAATCATTTTCGTTACCGACGGGGAAACTGAACGCCGAAAGAGAGGAACAGCCGAAGAAAGGATTCTTTACAAAGCCTTTTCCTTCCGTTTTTAAGCCAAGAGAAACGGGAAGCGCCAGCGCGTGATCTCTCCCTAAAGAAGTGCAACCGTAAAAACAGTTTTCTCCGAACGTATGAAGCGACGTGCTCATCGGGTTATCGTAGGCGATATCTCTGAGCGAGGTACAACCGCTGAACGCACCCGAACTGATCACTTCCAGGTTTTCCGGAACGGATATTTCGGTAATGGAGATACAACCGGAAAAAGCGCCTTCCCCGAGCGTCTGCAGAGAAGAAGGAAGCAGTTTGGAGATACCGACGCCCCCAAGGAGCGCCTTGCACCCGGCAAAAGCGTAATCGCCGATGGACTCGATCTTTTGGAGAGAGTCCTCCATGCGGACGTTGAAGTTGACCGATTTAAGCGAGGTGCAACCGTACAAGGCGTAATCGCCGATGGACTTGATATTATACGTAAAACTAAGCCCCGTCAAAGCCGTACAACCGTACAAAAAGCCTTCCGGCACCTCCGAATAGACGGATACCGGAGAAAAACTGAAGTTCTTAAGCGAAGTACAATCGGCGAAAGCATATTTTCCGAGCGTATAATTCTTACCGTACAGCGTAAGCGCTCTTTCCGCCGAAACGAGCTTGCCGCGCAGCGTGAATTCCATAATGGACGTATTGCTGAACGCTCTTTCACCCAAACACTCA
>CACXDF010000174.1 GCA_902766325.1 uncultured Eubacteriales bacterium
CTTTTTCCGATGTGCCGACGTTATTGGAATAACCCGTTTGAGCCGCAAAAGAATCGCTGTTTGTTCCTCCTGTGGTAGAGACCTCCAACGTAGCGGTCATAAGAAAATCTTTCGGCGATTTATAGGTCACCTGAATATCGTTTTTTCCCCTTTGTTTCGCCCAGGAAGAAGTCCACTTGGCAGTAGCCGAAAGTTCTGGGGAATTGGTATGTTTAATGTAGAATTGAGCGGAATTGACAGAAATACTGACGCTACTGCCGGAACACGAACCGGTGCTATCGGACGTGCCTCGAGCGTAAACTATGAATTTACAAGTGGATCCCGTTTTTCCCAAAAAAGAGGTTCTGTTGTAACTATTATCACTTCGGAATTGAACGTTACCGTCGCCGGACCACCCGGAAGCATAATATCTATGATAGTTACTGCTTCCTTCTCCGCCTTCGCCCCAGGTCACTCTTGCTTGCATATAGCCGCCACTAAACCATCTTTCCCATTGAGAACCGGAAAAAGTACAGGAGCTTAAACATTCCGCCGTGCAACCTTGACCGTTATTACCGCTGCCGTCACCATAAGCTTGAGAGTTAGTCTTAACAAGTCTTCCTCTACCGCTGTCTTCGTTGTACGTAAACTTATCACCATCGTTCGCCTTATAAGAAGTATTTTGGTCAGTCCGAGATGCAAAAGCGATTTTCCCCGATTCGGGAGCTGCATTGGCAGCGATTTTTTGCATCACGTCGTCAACGTTACGTTCCGAACCGTCCAACCCGTACACTTCGTCGAGATTAATCTCCGAACAAGAAACGGAACCCGCTTGCCAATATTGGCTGTAATGAAGAACAACAGGTTCTCCTTTATCGTCCAACACGACGTCGCCCTTTTCGTCATGGGCCAAGTAATCGGCTTGCACTAAGTTCGTTTCGGGGTCGTAATCGAAATCAATACCGAAATTAAGGACTGCAAGAAACGGGATTTCTCCCATCATTTCGACCTGCTCGTTCCAATCATAATCTTTTTTGTTGCCGTCTTCGTCGACACAATAAAACGATATTCCGTCTCCTATGGACAAATCTACGGAAGAAAGCGAATCGCTGTTTTTTGATTCTTCGGCGAAAGCATCATCGCCGATAAGGACTTGATCCGAACCGAATTTCAAGAAAGTGACCGTCGTCAACGCGAGAAAAACAAGCAGACAAATAAAGATCAGCAAGATCGCGTCGGCAGCGAGCTTACGCTTAGGCTTAACGACAGCCTCCGCGGAAGGGATGGAAAAGTTATCTCGATCAAAAGCGTTTTTCATAATTGCTCTCCTTTTGGCTGCTATGCCGCATAGGTAGGTGCGTAGAGGTTAAACGGTCTATTCGGTTTGCACTATTATCGGGACACAACGCGCTCACGTACGCGTGAGACAACATATAAGGTCCCCTTTTATCCATATTCAGTGTAACACCTCCTTGATACACTGTCAAGAGGGATTTTTAAAAAAAACAGAAAAATTTAAGAAAAACCGTAAAAAAGTATTGCTCCGTTTCGTAAACTGCAGCTGATTTTTTGCATTAAGCAAAAAATTAAAGTTTAATATAATAAGCCGTATAAAAAACAGTTCAAATTATCGTTTTAAGCAAAAAAATGAGAAATATTTTTTCACTCAAAAAAAGTACGCTTGAAAAAAAACAAAAAATCAGATGTGCTTTTCGACCAGTTCGGTCAAAAAAACAAACTGTTCCGTCGTCAATTTTTCGCCGCGGATCATGGGCGAAATGTCCATAGCGGAAAAGATCTCCAAGCAGGTTTCCTTAGAAATTTTGAAAGCCGATTTCAGATTATTTTCGAGAGTTTTTCTTCTGTTGCAAAAGACGGCTTTTACCACTCGTCTGAACAGCGTCCTGTCGGCGATGCGATACTTATCGTCCTTGACGGAAAGACGAATTACGCAACTATCCACTTTCGGCGCGGGAAAGAACATTTTTTTATCGATGATCCGCGTGATGGATACGTCGCAATAAGAGTCGACGGATACGGTAACGGCGCCGTATTCGGACGATCCGGCAGGCGCGCAAAGCCGTTCGCCGACCTCTTTTTGCACGGTCAGCGTAAGCGATCTACAAGGTAATTCGCTCTCCAAAAAGCGCATGATAAGAGGGGTCGTAACGTAATAAGGAAGGTTTGCGACAACGGAAAAAGGACAAGGAACAAGTTCGGAAAAGCGTTCGTCGCTCATTTTCAACACGTCGGCAAAATGAAGTTCGTATTTCCCTTCGTACGCGGCAAGACGGCTCCTTATCATCGGCTCCAACCGGGTATCGACCTCGAAAGTATGGACGTAAGCGCCCGTTTGCAAGATCGCTTCGGTCAGCGTTCCCGCGCCCGTACCGATCTCAACGACGACGTCTCCTTCTCCGATCCCTGCGTCCGCGCAGATAGCCCCGAGCAGGTTTTTATCGCTGATAAAGTTCTGTCCGAGCGCTTTATTGAATCGAAATCCGTCGAACGGTTTTTTTTCGCTTTCCAAAATTTACCTCCGATTATAGGTCGATTTTTGCTTATACTGATAACGTACCAAAGACGATGCCGCATCGGCGCGGTCGGAAGTACGAAAGAAAAAAAGGCTCCCCCGACCTTTACCGCTCTCCTGCGATTTTCAGTAAAGGCGGGGAAAGAGCCTTCTTGCGTTTTGTTCGGTCGTTTGATCGACGTCTTCAAACGTCTTATCCAGTATTTCCGCTATTTTTTTACAAGTCAGTCCGACGTACGCGGGGAAATTGGTCTTTCCTCGGTACGGAACCGGCGTCATATACGGACAATCGGTCTCCAAAAGGAGTCTGTCGTACGATACGGCGCGTACAACGTCCGGTTTTTCGGTCGCGTTCTTAAAGGTGACCGCTCCGCCGAAGCTATAATAGCAATCGAAACGATCAAACTGCTTTACCATCTCTTTGCTTCCGCTGTAACAATGAAGCAGCACGCCGCCCTTCAGATCGTTTTCGTGGTTGCGTAAGATCGAATAAGCGTCGCCGATCGCGTCCCGGATGTGTAGCACCACGGGTGCGTTTAGCGATCCCGCCGCCTCCAATTGTCGCTCGAATATTTCCCATTGTTTATCTTTGGGAAGTTCCGGATAGTGATAGTCAAGTCCGATCTCCCCTATCGCGACCACCTTTTTTTCGGTTTCGTAAAGATAAATAAACCGCTTGAGCACTTCTTCCGAAAACTTTTCGTATTCCTCGGGATGAACGCCCAACGTGCAAAACACGCGGTCGTATTTTTTTGCGTTGCTTAAAGCGACTTCGGCCGAATGCGGGCAGTAAGAGCTGTCGATTATCGCGGAAAGGCCGTCCGAAACCATATCGGACACGATCTTATCCGCAAAAGGCATAAGAGCCTCGTCGCAAATGTGCGCGTGTACGTCGATCATCAGCAGACGACGGAACCGGGAACGGCTTCTCTTCCGGGAGTTATGGTGACGAGACCGTTTTCGTCCTCGCCGAAGAGGATCATGCCCTCGCTGAGCACGCCTCCGAGGGTCGCAGACTTAAGATTGGCTACGACGACGACTTCTTTGCCGATCATTTCTTCCGGCGTAAAGTATTTTGCGACTCCGCTCACGATACTGCGAACGCGGTCTCCGGTATCAACGGAAAAGTGCAACAGTTTTTTGCTTTTTTCTACTTTTTCCGCAGTCAAAATTTTTCCGATTTTCAGTTCGATTTTGTCAAATTCATCAATGGTAATTTCCGGTTTCATATTTACATCCTCTTTTTTGGGTTGTTCGTTTTGCGGTTTTTCTTCCGTTTTCGGCTTAGTGATCTCGGACACTTTTTCGGCGATAACCTTCGGATCGAGACGCGCGAAAAGGATCTCCGGCGCGTCGGTAACTTTCGTTCCGTCGGGGAGCAGACCGAACTTTTGCAATTCCTCGGCCGTCCTTGCCGTCACGCCGAATTCTTTATATACTTTTTCGGCTGTTTCGGGCATGAAAGACGAGATCAGTCCGGTACCGATCAAAATGGCTTCGGACAAATTATAAAGGACGGTCGCAAGGCGGCCTTTTTTACTTTCGTCTTTTGCCAGGATCCAAGGCGTAGTTTCGTCAATGTACTTATTGGCGCGGCGGAACAGGTTCATTACTTCGCTGAGCGCGTCGGCTACGCGATAACCGTCGGTAAGCTCGGCTACCTTTTTATAAGCGCCGGTAGCGACCGCGATCAAGTCGTCGTCGACGGGTTCGTTCGCCTTCTCGTTCGTCAAGACTCCGCCGAAGTACTTATTGGTCATGGCGATAGTACGCGATACGAGGTTGCCGTATACGTTGGCAAGGTCGGAGTTGACCGTATCGGTCACGATATCCCAGTTGATGACGCCGTCGTTGTCGTAAGGCATTTGACTGAGCAGGAAGTATCTTACCGCGTCTACGCCGTATACGGAAACAAGGTCGTCCGCATAAATGACGTTGCCCTTCGATTTGGACATCTTTCCGCCGTCCTGCAAGAGCCACGGATGACCGAAGACCTGTTTGGGGAGCGGCTGATCGAGCGACATGAGAAAGATCGGCCAATAGATGGTATGGAATCTGACGATATCTTTACCGATGACGTGAACGTCTGCCGGCCAATACTTTTTGTAGAGATCGTCGTGATCTCCGTTTACTTTATAACCGAGTCCGGTGATATAGTTGGTGAGCGCGTCGAGCCACACGTAAACGACGTGCTTATCGTCGAAGTCCACGGGAATACCCCACTTGAACGACGTACGCGAGACGCAAAGGTCCTGCAGTCCCGGCTTAATAAAGTTATTGACCATTTCGTTTTTACGGGAATACGGCACGATAAAATCGGGATTATCGTCGTAATACTTTTTCAGACGATCGGCGTACTTACTCATACGGAAGAAGTAGGCTTCTTCTTCGGCCGTTTTCACCGGCATACCGCAGTCGGGGCACTTTCCGTCCACAACCTGACTTTCGGTATAAAAGGACTCGCATTCGGTGCAATACCACCCGCGATAGGCGCCCTTATAGATGTCGCCTTTTTCGTACATTTTCTTAAAAATATCGCGTACGGCCCGCACGTGATCTTCGTCCGTGGTACGGATAAAGCGGTCGTAAGACGTGTTCATCAGATCCCAAATGCGTTTGACCTCGGCGGCCACTTCGTCCACGTATTGTTTAGGCGTTTTACCCGCCTTTTTAGCTTTTTCTTCTATTTTTTGACCATGTTCGTCCGTTCCGGTCTGAAAACGCACGTCAAAACCCTGCATTCGCTTAAAGCGAGCGAGGTAGTCGGACAATACGATCTCGTAGGTGTTGCCGATGTGGGGCTTGCCGGAAGTGTAAGCAATGGCGGTCGTAATATAATATTTCGGTTTCATTAACAAAAACCTCCCTATTTATAAATAAAAATAATATATCATAAAGTTATCGCGTTTGCAATTATTTTGGGCGTTTAAGTTGCCCGAAAGAGGCAATAAACAAGGAGTAGAACGAAAAAGTCCGTTTTTTCATAGAATAAAACAGGATAAAAGCAAGCGAGGCAAGATGATAAAAAGGGGCGAATTATACTATGCGGACTTAAGTCCGGTCGTCGGTAGCGAGCAAGGCGGCGTACGTCCGGTTTTGATCATTCAAAACGACGTCGGCAATCGCTATTCCCCCACCATCATCGCGGCGGCGGTCACGTCGCAACTCGGCAAAAGCAATCTACCCACGCACATTCGACTCGATACGACTTGCGGACTGCCAAAAAACAGCGTTATTTTGACCGAACAACTACGAACGCTCGACAAAACGCGCCTGAAAGAACGTATCGGAGTATTGGACAAAAACGCAATGGAAAAGGTCAATAACGCCCTGCTCGTCAGCTTGGGTTTCTTTACGTGATCGGTCTATAAAAGCGCGCAAATTTCCGCCCACGTACGAACGCGTTTCAGGTAGGGATACGGACATACCGTCGTGCCCTTATAATCGAAAAGAAGGGCGTCTAAACCGCATTTATGGGCGCCCA
>CACXDF010000175.1 GCA_902766325.1 uncultured Eubacteriales bacterium
AACGAATACTATATTTTCCTCGGGTGGTACGACAATCCCGAAGGCACGGGGAATAAGATCGAATTTCCTTATGCGATAGAAAAAGATACCGTTTTATACGCGGCTTGGGATATCGGTTTTTATACCAAGCCCAATCAATAACGACTCTTGACAGTTGGGGAGATATATGTTATTTTATAACATATAGGATTATGAAGATGAAAAGAAAGGTTTTGTGCGTGCTTATTTTTGTTTTGGCGGCGTGCCTCGCTATGCTTGCCGTTAGTTGCACCACGACCGATTCTTCTGCTACCGACGACGAAAAAACGCCGAAATCCCTTCTTGTCACCGAAAAGCACGAAGGAAGCTACGTCCTCGGCGAGGATATCGATCTTTCCGAGATCAAGTTCGTCGTAAATTACAGCGATAAATCGACCGAATCCGTTGCTTTGACCGATATTATGATCTCGGAAAAGGACAGAGAAAAGTTTTTTGCCGTAGGCGTTCATACCATAACCATTTCTTACCTCGGACTTACCACTCCGCTGCAAATATCCGTAATACAACAGGAAGTCGTATCTCAATATAAGGCGACTTTCTTTTCTCTCGGCGGAACGAACGTAGACGCGTTCAGTACCGACGTCATTACCGCTTTTCCCGTTCCCGAACGCGAGGGATATATTTTCGACGGTTGGTACGTAGACGTTAATTTCAGCGAGATCAACGCGGATACCAGTTTTTCGGGGAAGCGCGCGAGAGAACCGTACCGCTTATCGAAGGATACTTCTTTCTACGCCAAGTGGTTGGATAAAAGAACTTGCACCGTTACATTCGTTTGCGACGCCGATATCATGCTGTCCATGCCTGCGGACTGGAACGTCCGTTCGCAAGAAGAGCGCTTACAGGTCGGCGACGTCTTGGTGTCTTACCTTAAAGACGAAGAAGGTCTTATTTATGCGCAGACGGTATCTCGTCAGGGCAGAGGCATCGTCACGTTGCCCGTAGATAAGACTCTTTGGGCGGAAGAAGATCCGACCGATATTATGCGACCGGGCGATGCCGTTTCTCGCTTTCAACAGGACAAAGACAAGAACTACATAGGTATGCGCGTCGCCCGTAAGGACGCTGTGCTTGCCGATTTTTCCGTTCATTACGGCGAGAAATTCGACGTGAACGGTTTTTTGCTTCCTTCCGTTGACGCGGAGGGACACGGCGTTTATATCGACGGTAAAAAGTTCATTGATTGGAACGTGACGAACGGTAACGCCGAAAAAGTAACCGCAGACCTTCTCGTTCGAGCCAGTTTTCAGACGGAAAAGTGCACGGTTTCCATTTATTATTTTAACAGCAACAACGAAGAGATCAACATCGACCGTACCCTCGATTACGGTTCCGTATTCGCATACAGTTCTTACACGATGCCCACCAAAGAAGGGCATACCACCAGGTGGGTCGCTTATTACAATCACAGCAAGAAGTACGTTTGCCCCAACTGCGGCTATACGGAAACCTCGGATCACTTAAATAACGTCGTCTGCAAGGCCTGCGCCGAAGCGGATATGGAAGAGACCGGTTTCGAAGAAATGCCGGACGAGTCCGGTTCGATCGTTCTGACCGAAGAATACACGCTTATTCAACCCTATCACGTCATTAATACCTACGATATCGTTATTCAAAACGGTGTTCCGGAACAAACGCAAGAAGCGCTCCGTTCCGGCAATATTCAGATGGAATACGTCTACGAAGACGAAAACGCAAAAAAATATTTCTCCGTTAATTGGAATTCTTCTTTCGATTATACGCTTTATACGCAAGATCCGAAATTGAACACGCCCGCAGCCATCAGCGACGGCTATTCTTCGCAATGGTGCTACGTTATTCGCGATGCCAACGACAAGCAGATCTGGTATAACGGTAAAGGTCAGATATGGTCCGACGCGGAAGAAGCGTTTATCGAGCCGGACCGTCCCGAAGGAGAGGCCGAAAACTACTGGATCCTCCGCGACGCGCAGAACGACTATATCGCCACTGTCAGGAGCGGTATCGCCACCGAGATCAAAGGTTCGGTCAACTTGTATGCTAAATACCTGAAAAAGGACCGCGTTGTCAATCTCAGGCGCGAATATGAAAGCGTTCGCGGCGTTATGGTTCGTTTGACTATTCCGTTTTACGACTCTTTCAGTATGTACGATCCGGCTTCTTACGCCGATCCGGGCAGATATTCTTTCTCGCCCGACCGCGTGCAAGAGAGCGATCCTTCTCCCGATCCGATCATTCGTAAAAAATTGGAAGCGTATGAAAGCGTCCGCGTATATGAATTATACCTTGCAAAGCAACGCTACGACGCGTTAAAGAGCATGATCGCCGATTCTTCTTTTTCGGAAGAAAAGCAGAACGATTTCGTTAAGTTTTTCGTATGGATGTCCCTGAACGCAGAGGAGATCGCCGAAATGAATACGATTTGCGCGACCGGCGGCAGCTCCGGCACGTACGACGTCGTGAATCTGCAATCCGCGGTGGAAAGCCGTTTCGGGACCAGAGTTTATTTCGACACCGATTTCACGGAGATATTTACGTCTTATCTTAGCATAAAAAACAGCTACGGCGACGCGCTGTTTACCAATGCCGGTAAAGGAGCGCTCGTCGCGTTTTATAATCAGTATTCGGCTCGCTTAAAGACATACGAACTCGGATATACGGAAGATATCTTTACGCGCGGTATTTCGTTCGACGACTTCGATCTGACCGTTTGCAGACTCGCTTATCTGTATTACCGCGATACGGCCGGATATAAATTTTATTACAGACAGATCGATCGTTCGACGGATACCTTCTTGAATTACGTTCACGCGAAGAATTATTTTTACGATTATCTCGTTCTGTATACTTCCGACCCCATTACTTACGCACAGTACGCGGTGTATGCCAGATATCAACAGGACTACGTCGATAACTGTCGCAAGAGCAGCTATCTTTATTATTATGCCGGGCTGGAAAGCAGAGAAGACGACGATACTCGTATGATCCGTCTGTGCCTCTCGTCTAAAGAGAATATCGGCGAATTTTATTATTATTGCGATACAAACGCGGACGTTCAGGGTATGTCCGACTTTTATACCGTTTCGGACGGGGCTGACGACTGGTCGATCGAGTGGTATAAAACGGCGGAAATGAACGTCGCCGGCAAGGTCGACTTTTTGCGCGACGCGATCATCGTCATCGACGACACCAACCTGTACTGCAAGGATATCGATAACCGCAGATATGAACTCACGTTCTATTACGATTACGATTTCTTAAGCGGAGGGTATAACGAGATCGAAGTGTTCGAGTGCGCGGGCGTGGAAGAAATAACTCTTGCCGAAGGCTACGACGGCGGCGTTTTGCGCAATAAAAACGGAGTTATCCTCAGTTACGACTTTATCGGTTGGTACGACGTG
>CACXDF010000176.1 GCA_902766325.1 uncultured Eubacteriales bacterium
ATGGAAAAAGCGATCGAATTCTTGCGTGAAAAAGGAATGGCCACCGCCGTTAAGCGCGCCGGAAAGATCGCAAGCGAAGGTATCGTATACGCCTATAATAACGGTGCGAATTACGTCCTTCTCGAAGTAAACTGCGAAACCGATTTCGTTGCAAACAGCGATCAATTCAAGACGCTCGTTAAAGAACTCGCCGCTTACGTTGCCGATAACGACGTAAAGGATGCGGAAGCTCTTTCCGAAGCCAAGAAGGATCTCGTTACCGAAGCTATCGGTAAGATCGGTGAAAAGATCAATATTCGTAGATTTGCTAAATTTGTAGCTAACGATACCAAAATTGACTCTTATATTCACCTTGGCGGAAAGATCGGTATTTTGGTCGAGGCCGAAAAGGGGATCGAAGATCAGTTGATCCACGACATCGCCCTTCAAATCGCCGCCGCCAAACCGACGTACGTTTATCGTAACGAAGTTCCCGCAGACGTCGTCGAACACGAAAAAGAAATTTTGCGCGTTCAGTGCCTGAACGAAGGCAAGCCGGCCGCTATCGTCGAAAAGATGCTCGAAGGCAGACTGAAGAAATTCTATCAAGACGTTTGCTTGGTCGATCAGGACTTTGTTAAGGATCCTTCCCAAAAGATCGGCAACCTCGTAAAAGAGGGCAGCAAGATCATTCGTTTCGTTCGTTTCGAAATGGGCGAAGGTTTGGAAAAGAAGAGCGAAAACTTCGCCGAAGAGATCAGCGCCGAAGTCGCTAAAGCTCAAGCGAAAGCAAGTAAATAATCATTACTATTTGAAAAGAGGGGTTGCTGAAACCCCTTTTTTCCATATTATAAAAGGTGAGAATTATGGTTAAGTACAAACGGGTTTTGATAAAGATCAGCGGCGAAGCCTTGGCTGCCGAAAACGGTTTCGGGATCGGAGCGCAATCGGTTGACGGCGTTGTCGATCAAATCAAAAAAATCAGAGATATGGGCGTCGAAGTCGGTATCGTCGTCGGCGGCGGAAACTTCTGGCGCGGCCGTCAAGGCACAGAGATGGATCGTACCACGGCCGACCATATGGGTATGCTCGCAACGGTCATCAACGCTCTTGCTTTGCAGGACGCTCTCGAACAAAAAGGAGTGCAAACGCGCGTACAGACCGCTTTGACTATCTCGAGGGTTGCTGAACCGTATATTCTCAGAAAGGCCATTCGCCATTTTGAGAAGGGCAGAGTGGTCATCTTTGCTTGCGGCACCGGTAATCCGTATTTTTCGACGGATACGGGCGCTGCGCTCAGAGCGGCCGAGATACATGCCGACGCTTTGTTGATGGCGAAGAATATCGACGGAATTTACGACAGCGATCCGAAAAAGAATCCCGCTGCGATCAAGTTCGATCATCTTACTTATATGGATTATATCAAAAAAGGTCTTACCGCCCTCGATACGACCGCGGTCAGCCTTTGTATGGATAATAAGATCACGATCATTGCGTTCGGACTGAGCGAAGAAAACAGCATTATTCGCGTTGTATCGGGCGAAAAGATCGGCACCGTTATCGAATAAAATTATCGGGAGGGTATATTATGATACCAGAAATCGACGAACTCATCCTTGTTATCGACGAATTGAAGGAAAAATCGGATAAGTCCATTGCTTCTCTTCATTCCGAGCTCAATCAAATGCGCGCCGGCAGAGCAAACGCGCATATTCTCGACGGCATCACCGTGGATTACTACGGTGTTGAAACGCCCCTGAATCAGGTCGGTAATATCACCATTCCCGAAGCGCGTATCATTATGATCACCGTTTGGGATAACAGCCTGCTCAAAAAAGTCGAAAAGGCTATTGTGGACGCTAATTTAGGCATTACTCCGAATAACGACGGCAAAAACATTCGTCTTATCTTCCCCGAGCCGACTGAAGAAAGACGTCGTTCTCTTGTGAAAGAAGTAAAAAATTACGCCGAGAAATGCAAGATTGCCATTCGTAATCTGCGTCGCGACGCCGTTACCGACGTCAAGGCGCTCGAAAAAGCCAAGACGATCAGCGAAGACGTGGCAAAAGATACCGAAACGGAGATCGATAAGATCGTTGCCGGTAAAGTCGCGGAAGTCGATAAGATTTCTTCCGCAAAAGAAGCGGAAATCATGAAGGTATAATGAAGCATATTGCCGTAATAATGGACGGCAACGGCAGATGGGCGGTAAAACGCGGCCGTGAACGTTCGGTTGGATATCGATTTGGCGCGAGAGCGTTAATGAGACTTGCGGAAGACTTTTTGTCCTTCCCGATATCGACCTTGACCGTTTATGCGTTCAGTACCGAAAATAACAAAAGAGACAGTAAAGAGGTAAGCAATATTTTTTCCGTTATTGCTTCCTTTTTATTAAGCGAAGTTTTTCCGTTTTGTCAAAAAAACGGCGTTGCGTTAAGGTTCATCGGCAATTTGGATGCTTTGCCGGATGACTTAAAACAAATTGTAGAGTCCAATCCTGCCGTTTCAGGCGAAAAAACGCTCGTTATTGCGATCAACTACGGCGGATCGGACGAAATACTACGCGCGTACGAAAAAATGAAAGAAAAGGGAATCGTGCGTCCGACGGAAAAAGACTTGTACGATAACCTGGATACGGCGGGGCTGCCTATGCCGGACGCCGTGCTTCGGTACGGCGGATATAAGCGGCTGAGTAACTTTTTGCCGCTTCAAACGATCTATTCGGAACTGTTTTTTATCGACAAACTTTGGCCTGATTACGACAGGTCCGACATAGAAAAAGTGATTTCGGATTTTTCCGATATTAAACGTAATTTCGGAGGAAACAATGCTTAAAAGAACGATCACGGGGATCATAATGGCAGGTTTCTTGTTTTTGATCCTTTGGCTTAACGGTTTCAGTCATTTTATTTTCGACGGCGTTGTGATGGTGGTTGCAGGTATCGCCTCGTGGGAAATGTATCGAGCGCTTTCGCACACCGCGGAAGAAGAAAAAAAGCGTTTTAACGTCGCTTTGCCCGCTGTTATCGTAGCGTGGCTGCTTTCTTATCCTTTTGCCTTTTTCTTCGGATATATGGGGCTCTTTTTCGATCTCGTTATCGCTTCTGTCGTTGCGATCGTCATCTTTATTTTTAAACAGTCGTTACGCGTCGAAGATTGCTTCGCGACGGTATTCTGTATTTTATATCCCATCGGACTGATATCCGTTTTGTACGTTCTCGATATCAAATACGGTATGATCCCGGTCGTGCTTGCCATTGCTATCGGTACGATCAGCGATCTTTTTGCGTACTTTATCGGCGCTTTGTTCGGCAAAAGAAAAATCTTTCCGAAGATCAGTCCTAAAAAGACGTACGCAGGATGTATCGCGGGACTTATCGGCGGCGCTATCGGAGGTATCGTCGTTTATCTTATTTTTGAACTCGGTAGATTCCCGACGAATACTAAATTTACCTTTCAGGGCCTACTGTACGGTTCGGTAGGCGCTACCATCGGAGTTTATGCGGCGATCGGTTTTGTGATCGCGTTTTTCTCGGAGATAGGCGATCTTGCCGCGAGCAGGATCAAACGAGAGGTGGGCATTAAGGACTACGGAAAGCTCCTCGGTTCTCACGGCGGTATATTGGATCGCATCGACTCTATTTTGTTTACGTCCGTGTGTATGGCGATCATAATGGAGATCGTTTCTTTGACAATATGAAAAAGATAGCGATACTCGGGTGTACCGGTTCGATCGGCAAGTCGACGATCTCCGTCATAAAAAAGCATCGCGAAGATTTTCGCGTTGTTCTTCTTGCCAATAATTCCGACTCAAACGGTCTTACCGAACTAAAAAAAGTTTTTCCCGAGGCAACCGTTTATTGCAGGACGGAATCGGAGGATAAAGAGTTTCTCGGACGCGCCGAAACATACCGCGACGTCGACGTCGTTGTAAACGGTATTGCCGGGATAGCCGGACTTATGCCTTCTTTTGCCGCGCTGACCGCCGGAAAGGTACTGGCTACCGCCAATAAAGAGAGCCTCGTTTGCGCCGGAACGCTCCTTAAACGCGTAATGCAAGAAAACGGCTCGAAAATATATCCGCTCGACAGCGAGCATTCGGCCGTATGGCAAGTTATACGTTCACGCGATGTAAAAGACGTAAAAAAGATCGTTTTGACTGCTTCCGGCGGCGCGTTCCGCGATTTGCCGAGAGAAGTGATCGCTTCGGCTCCGGCGTCGCTTGCGCTTATGCATCCGAATTGGTCTATGGGAAAAAAAGTTACGATCGATTGTGCAACGCTGATCAATAAAGGGATGGAGATCATCGAAGCCCGTCATCTTTTCGGCGTGCGCGACGTTATCGCCGTTCGACACGACGAGAGTTTCGTTCATGCTTTGGTTGAAATGAAAGATAATTCTTACGTTGCGGCCGTTTCTTCTCCGGATATGAAACTGCCGATCCAGTTCGCTTTGACTTATCCGAACACAAAAGAGTGCGATCTACCTGAATTATCGGTCGAAAAAGCGGCTTGTCTTCATTTTTCCGCGTTGGATACGAAGCGTTTCCCCGGATTTTTGCTTTGCGATAAAGCGGCGGAAAGGGGCGACGCGGGCGGAACCGTACTGAATGCCGCAAACGAAGTCCTCGTTAATAAGTATTTATCCGGCGAATGCTCTTTTTACGGCATAACGGACGGTATCGAAAAGGCTCTCGAACACTTTTTCGACAAAGGAAATTTTTCGGATATACGAGACGTTTTCAGAATGGATAAAGCGGTTCGGGAATATATTATATCCGATTGTAGGTCATAATAGGAGAAAGAATGTTGTTGTCGGCGAGTTTTGCTTCCGTAATGAGTACGATAGGGTACGTGCTGTTAGCCCTCTTATGTTTGATGGCTATGGTCGTCGTGCATGAATTCGGTCACTATATCGCCGGAAAAATACTCGGATTTAAAATTAAAGAATTTGCTATCGGTTTCGGACCGAGGATCATAAAAATAACCAATAAGAAAAACGGAGAGATCTTTTCCGTCAGGCCGTTTCCGCTCGGCGGTTTTTGTCAGTTCGAGGGAGAAGACGACGAACCGGAGACGGAAGGATCGTTCAATGCGCAAGCGCCCTGGAAGCGTCTTATCGTTCTGTTTAACGGCGCTTTCTTTAATTTTCTGAGCGCTATTTTGATCATAACGTTTGTTTTCACTTTTTACGGACAGATACTTCCGAAAGTAGGGCATATTGCCGAAGAAAGTTATCTTGCGCGCGAGACAGATCTGCAAGAAGGCGACGTTATACTTTCCGTCAATAACAGGCAAGTCAATATACTGATGGTCAACGATCTGTCGAACGCTTTTTCTCGTATCGGAGACGATGAAGGCGGGTACTTTACCGTTTTACGAGACGGACAAAAAAAGAAAATTTACGTTGAAAAAAGCGACATTTATCAAAGAGACGAAAATAACGAGATCGTTTTGGGCGAAAACGGAGAACCTGTTACTTATCGCGCGTTCGGGTTTTCTCTCGGATTAGGGTATATTAAACTTGACTTTTTTACGGCTTTCGGCCGTGCGTTCGGTTATAGCTTTTTTATGGTTTGGAAGATCCTTTGGAGCATCGGTCAGTTGGTTACCGGCGCAATAAAGTTTACGGAGAGCGCCGGAGGCCCCATTACCATAATATCGACAATGAGCACCGCGGCGAGAGACGGCGTAGGAACGCTGGCGTATATCGTATGTCTTATCAGCGCCAACCTTGCCGTTATGAATCTGCTTCCTTTACCGGCGCTCGACGGTTCGAGAATGCTTTTTACCGTCATCGAGTGGATCAGAAAAAAGCCGCTGAACAGAAAAGTAGAAGGCATTATCCACTTTGTCGGCCTGATCGTGCTATTCGGTATAGCCGTTTTCGCCGATATCTTTCAATTGATAAAGTAGTATGAAAAAGACAGTATACGTCGGTAACGTCCCGATCGGAAGCGGGAACATAAAGATACAATCCATGACAAACACGCCGACTTGGGACGTGAAAAGGACTCTTACGCAAATTTGCGATCTGGCTGAAGCGGGAGCCGATCTTGTCCGCGTTTCGATTCCGGACGAAAAAAGCGCCGAAGTCATCGATAAACTCACGCAGGGGAGTCCGGTTCCTTTGATCGGCGATATCCATTTCGGCGAAAGATGCGCCCTTATCTCGATCGAAAAAGGCATACGTAAAATACGTATCAATCCGGGTAATATGTCCGACGCCGCTATTTCTGCCGTTGTAAAAAAATGTATCGAATATAAAGTGCCTATCCGCGTCGGAGTCAATAAAGGCTCGTGTTCGGCGCGTACGCCGAAAGAACTTGCGCTTGCTTGTCTCGACGCGGCGAAAAAGATAGAAGACCTCGGGTGGGATCAACTTGTTTTGGCGGTAAAAACGAGCGACGTTAAAGAAACGGTTGCTTCTTACGAATACCTTGCGTCGTTGACCGATCATCCGTTACATATCGGTTTGACCGAATCGGGCGTAGGAGAAACGGCAAAATTGCGTTCGGCCGTTGCCGTCGGTTCTCTACTCGTAAAGGGAATAGGCGATACCGTACGTATCAGTCTTGCCGGCGATCCCGTCGAAGAAGTCGTCTTTGCAAAAAAACTTTTACGCGCGGCGGGCGTAGACGAAGAGTACGTTCACGTCGTAGCTTGTCCGACCTGTTCCAGAACTTGCATTCCCGTCGAAGAGATCGCTTCTCTTTTGCAGGAAAAAACAAAAAACATTACAAAAAGACTGAAGATCGCCGTTATGGGTTGCGTCGTCAACGGTATCGGCGAAGGTAAAGACGCCGATTTCGGTATAGCCGGAGGCGAGGGAAAGAGTATCCTTTTTGAAAACGGAATTCAAAAAGAAATCGTGCAGAACGATAAGATAATCGACAGTTTGCTTAATATGACGGAGAAATATTGCCATGACGAATGAGTTTACCGATCAACTTTTTTCCCGTCTTTACGACGATGAAAAAATAATTAAATTCAAAAAAGCGAACGTCTCCGACGACGGTCATATCCGTTTGGAGTTTTTGGTTTCGCACGACGATTACGGAAAGCTCACCGACGAATACAGAAAGAAGGTTTTGTCTCTTTGCGAAGAGATATTGCCGAAAAGTCTGTCCGTTGCCGTCGACTATATCATCGCCGTGCACGACGAAAAAACTCTTATTCGATTGATATATGAGTATATCAGATCCGAACGACCGAATTTTTATTCTCTTTTTGCCGCCGTTCCCATTGACGTTGTTTTTAATAACGATCTTTTGACGGTTACGTTCACAATGGAAAAGTTTATGCACGATTACGCCGTCGAATCCGATCTCGAAAAAGAATTACTTGCGTTTCTGGACACCGTCGTACTGGAAGAAATCGAGATCACGTACGTAGAGCTGCCAAATTCGGAAGGAAAGGAGATCAAACAGACGGAATACTATGCCGAGACCATCCGTACCATTCCTACCGAAATTATCAAGTGCTACACGCGGAACGAGTTCAGCCCCGTGCGGTATATATACGATATCAAAGATAAAGAATTGTCGAACATAACGGTCTGCGGTAAGATCAGCGGAATACGCGCAAGATACATAGAAAAAATCGATAAAACCGTTTATTCCTTTACCGTTAACGATACGACTTCGACGATGAAAGTAAAATATTTTGCCAGAAAGAATAAAAATTTCGATTGGGAAGAAGTGTTCGTCGATGACGCGACGCTGATGATCACGGGTTCCGTTCAAATGGATAAATTCGAAAACGGACTCGTTTTGTCGGCGCTCAGGATCGCGACCTGTAAAGCCGATTATTCGGGTATCGATCTGAAAAGCAATTATAATAAAGAATATTCCGATTATCGTTATATTTTTCCCGAGCCGTGCCATAACGTCGAACAGGAAAACTTTTTGGAAAGCACCGAAATGCCGGAGCGCCTTTTAAAAAATACGTACTGTGTCTTCGATATCGAGACGACCGGACTTAACTTTTCGACGGACGAGATCATCGAGATCGGCGCCGTAAAGATCGTAAACGGCGTTTTTACGGAAAGTTTTTCAACGTTCGTTCGCCCCAATTCGCCCGTCCCGGAAAACATTGAAAAGTTGACCGGAATAAAAAACGAAGACGTTGCGCTTGCGCCGCAACTTTGCGACGTTATTCCCGATTTTTATAAGTTTACCAGAGGTACCATCCTTGTCGGACATAATATTATCGGTTTCGATCTGATTATGCTGAACGCCAACGCTCAACGCGTTAAGTATGAATTTACGAACGATGCGGTCGATACGTATCTTATGGCGCGTAATATCCTCGGAGGCTCTAAAAATAAGCTCATTGACGTCTGCACGAAGCTCGGCGTACCCTTGATCGGCGCGCATAGAGCCGTTAACGACGCCGAAGCGACCGCAAAATGCTTTTTAAAATTAATAAAAATGGAAAAATGATCGAAAAATCCTTGCAAAGTGTTTTTTTATATGTTAAAATGATATTGCTTTAAAGGTTAAAATCTTAAAAGTGGACGCGAAGCCGTCCACTTTCGTTTTTAAAGGAGTAAAATGACGTTAGAAGAAGTAAGCGCGATCATCCGCCCCGTCGTAGAAGAAAACGGATACGAAACGGTCGATATCACTTTTAAAAAAGAATTCGGAACCGATACGTTGACCGTCTTTATTTATAAAAAGGGCGGCGTTGAATTGTCCGATTGCGAAAAGGTCACCGCGGCGCTCGATCCCGTTTTGGACGAATTGGATTTCGGAAACGAGGGTTATAACTTTAACGTTTCTTCTCCCGGGCTTGATCGTCCGATCGTTACTTCGGACGACTACAGAAGGAACGAAGGAGAAGATATCGAGATCGTTTTTAAAGTACCGCAGGGAAAAAAGAAATCCGTCCACGGCGTTTTAACGGGATACGACGAGGAAAAGATCGTATTACTTTTGTCCGGCGGAAAAGAAATGACTTTTGAAAAAAATAATGCGTCGGTCGTTCGGCCGTACATTAGTTTTAAATAAATTACAAATCGAAAAAATAACATTCATTGGGAGGAAATCAAAAAAATGGCACGTAAAGTCGAACAACCGGTAAAGAAAGACGATA
>CACXDF010000177.1 GCA_902766325.1 uncultured Eubacteriales bacterium
AAAACCTTTTACAAAACCGTTATCGGCAATAAAGAGGCCGTTATCGTTTTCAGTGGGATCGGAAAGGTCAACGCGGCCTACGCCTGCACTTTGCTGTGTCGGGAGTTCTCGCCCGAGTTTATCGTTTCTACCGGTTTGAGCGGCGGACTGGGAAGAAGCAACGTCCTCGACACCGTCGTCGCCACCTCCACCTGTCAACACGACTCGGACACCACCGCGCTCGGAGACCCGATCGGACTCGTCAGCACCGTGAACAAAATTTATTTCCCCGCAGACGAAAACCTGACCGATCTTTTTTGCCGCTTGACGGGGGCAAAAAAAGGCGTCTTTGCTTGCGGCGATCAATTTGTCGCGGATAAAGAAAAGGCCGAAAAAATCATCGAAAATTTCGATGCCGTGGCCTGCGACATGGAAAGCGGCGCCATCGGTCAGGTCGCCTATCTTGCCGGCGTTCCCTACGTCGCCGTGCGTATTATTTCGGACGGAGCTAACGAAGGCGCTCCCATGAGCTTTTCCGAATTAACGGAAAAAGCCTCCGTGCTCTTACATGACGCCGTAGAAAAAGCGATAGAGGCTCTGTAATGAATTATCGCATCGTCGTGACCACCGCTTTCGGCGTAGAATCGGTCACGAAAAACGAATTGAGAAAACTCGGCGTTCGCGACCCGAAGGCCATCGAGGGGAGCATCAGCTTCGACGGCACGGAAGAAGACGTTATGCGTTGCAATCTGTTCTTGCGGACGGCCGAACGGGTCTATATCACCGTCGGCTCCTTTCATGCGGAGACTTTCGACGATCTTTTCGACGGCATAAAAGCCCTTCCCTGGCAAAATTATATTCCCCGGGACGGTAAAGTAATCGTCACAGGCAAGTCCAAAAAAAGCAAGCTCTTCGCTTTATCCTCTTGCCAAAGCATCATAAAAAAAGCCATTCTCGTACGCTTGATGCCGATATACCGTTTACGCACTTTCGACGAAAGCGGCGCCGATTTTAACGTGGAATTTTCTATCAACGAAGACCGGGTGACCGTTCTTCTGAACACGTCGGGTAAAGGCCTGCATAAACGCGGCTACCGTACTCTCGTCGCCCCCGCTCAGATGAAAGAAACGCTTGCCGCCGCCATCGTATCGCTCAGCGATATGACGCCCGAAAAGCCCTTTATCGATCCCTTTTGCGGATGCGGCACCTTCGTTATAGAAGCCGCTCTGTCCGCTCTGAATATCGCCCCGGGAAAGAATCGCGACTTCGACTTCTTACATTGGCCTTTTTTCAAAAAAGAAACGTACGAGCGACTGCTTAATGAGGCGACGGAAGGAGAAAAACAGGATCAAGAACTGCATTTTTGCGGCTACGATCTCGACCCCGCCGTCATTAAACTCGCTCTTTATCATGCACGCCAAGCGGGTATCGAAAACAAGATCCATTTTCAGGTGCGCGACGTCCGCGACCTGTCCAGCCGTTTTTCGGAAGGCACGCTCTGTTGTGATCCGCCGTACGGAAAGCGTCTCGGCGACCTGAAAGAAGCGCAAGACCTGACCGCCATCCTCGGCGAAAGATACCGTGCGCTCGGCAAAAAATGGTCGGCCTACGTCATATCCGCCGTGCCCGATTTTGAACGTCACTTCGGCAAAAAAGCGGATAAGAACAGAAAGTTCTTTAACGCCAACGAGCTATGCCGACTCTACTCTTACTTCCCCGAGAGGCAACAATGAGAACGGAAAAACTGTACGAAAAAAACGCCTATACAACGACCTTTACCGCGACCGTCCTTTCTTGCATTCCCGCGGAAAAAGGCTACGCCGTTGTCTTGGATAAAACGGCGTTCTTCCCTGAACAGGGCGGCCAATATGCCGACAAAGGGGACCTGAACGGGCAAAACATAACAGACGTACAAATAGAAAACGACGAGATCGTCCATTATGTCGCCGCTCCCTTCACGGTAGGCGAGCAAGTGACGGGCACGATCGACCGCGCCATACGCTTTGTACGGATGCAGACGCACACGGGAGAACATATCCTGTCCGGCGTTATCCATAATCTGTACGGCTACGACAACGTGGGTTTCCATCTCGGAGACGGCTACGCCACGGTAGACACCAGCGGACCTATGACCAAAGAGCAGATCGCCCGCGCCGAAGAAGAAGCCAACCGCATCGTTTGGGACGACCGTAAAGTGTACGCGGCCTACCCTTCTCTCGAAGAACTGAAATCCATTTGTTATCGCAGTAAAATCGACCCGCGCGAAGGCATTCGTCTGATCACGATAGATGGTTGCGACGTGTGCGCATGCTGCGCCCCGCACCTTTCGTCCACAGGACAAGTCGGTTTAATAAAGGTCGTCGCCGCCGAGCCGCGCAAAAAAGGCACCCGCCTGACCGTCCTTTGCGGAAAAGACGCTTATGAATATTTCGTCCATACCCAAAACCTTGCGCAAGAAGCCCAACGCATGCTGTCGGCCACGCCCGAAACCCTGCTTGTCGAAATCAAACGCACCCTTGATCGCCTCGCCGAAAAGGAAAAGGAAATCAAGGCGCTCAAAGTAAAATGCGCGGGCTCTTCTCTTATCTTTACATCCGGAAAAAATATTGATTACGCCTTTGTTGAAGACGCCGACTTCGACGTGCTTCGCGCCGTCGCGCCGTCCGTCACGACCGAAAATCTCCGTGCCCTCTTTTCCGAGAACGACGGCCTTATTTCTTACGTCGTCTTCTCTTCCGCATCCGACGTCCGACCTTTTATCAAAGACCTGAACGCCGCGTTCAACGGCAAAGGCGGCGG
>CACXDF010000178.1 GCA_902766325.1 uncultured Eubacteriales bacterium
CGACGTCGTAAAAATCGAAACCATAACGCTTAATAATATCGACGTTAAGGCGATCAGTCCGTATGTTTCCGAAGATGTTATTACGGAGGTCGAAGCCGATTTCCCATCTTATTCTTACAATCATTTTTCAAGAAAAATCAACAATACCGTTCGATCTTACGTAGAAAAGATTTTCAATAAAATTGATTTCGGTAACGATGTTTTTGAAAATATTTTGAAAAACGAAATAATCTACGCGGCGTTTTCTTTACCTTTATACGAAAAAGACGCTCAAAATGAGGAATGCTTAGAACGAATTATAAACGAATACGGCATAACGCTTCCGCAGACGGATTATAAAACGTTTTGGGATATTATTCCTTATATGGTTTCATCCCTTATTAAAGGTAACGAAAATATGCGCAACTCCGACGAAATAACGATCTCAAAGTACGTAGCGTACTCTTTATTTTATTTCTTTAATAAAAAATCCGACGATATAGCGTCGCTTTGTAAAGAAAATAAAAAAATCAACGTCGATTTGAAAAAACTATTCGAAGAGGGCGTCCTTGAATGTTATGAAAGCAATCTTATTCCCGCAATAACTTCTATTGCTCTTAATTCGAATATTGGACTGAAAATGCAATTGCTTTTCTCTTCGATCGCAAGTAATTTCGTTCTTATCACGAATTTTTCCGATACCATAGAGTCGTTGTGCGGCGGCGTGATAAAAGATATCGGACAGTATTTTGACGAATATTCGGTAGATTTTGAACAGTTGATCGAAAACGGATTTTTCGACAAATACATTAATGATTTATTGCAAGATACCGAACCGAACGATAAAGAAGTAACGATAAAAATACATTATGAAGAAGACTGATAAAAAGAACATAATATTACTTATCGCCGTCATACTCGTGTTCGTGATCCTTGCGGGCATGATCCTCGCTACGATCCTGCTTTCAAAAACAAATCAAAACGAATGGACTTTTTTTAAAGACAATAAGAATACCGATTATTATTCGGATAACGTATCGTTCGCGTACGTATCCGATTTTTCTTCCGCTTTGCAAAATTATTTAAATAATAATTTTTTGAAGTACATCGGATATAATGATAAAGTCAGATTTTTGACAGACAGAATAGTCGCCGCTATGCAAGACGCCGACGTGCCTGCCGTTCGCCTCGGAGCAATGGCAAAAGCTATCAACGAAAACAAACTTTCGACCGTATTTTCCGGTATCGAGTATCCGTTCGACGACTTGGATGGTTTTTACGATTGGTCGGATTCTATAATGCTGTCACTTGGTAAAAACACGTTTTTTTCGATAATAGGCAGTTTCATCAATAAGTTTTTCGATGTGACGACGTTAACGGAAGAAGAATTTTCTTCGTTCCTATATTCATATTTATCTTTATATTCTTCCGATCCGTATAAAGAAGTACTGACGCTTTATGGCAAAGAAAACATTATTTCTTTATTTTCCGATACTTTTTTTGCGATCAGAATGCTATCGAGGACCAACGATACTTTAGGACGTAACGTCGGAATGAATTCTTTACGAACGGCGCTTTTCCAATTAGGACGTTTTTACCTGAATCTGAGCAAAATAGGCGACGTTTTTTCATTTGAAAAGATATTCGGTCTTCCGGAAGTTTTTCCCACCGGAAAACATCCGGAGATCGCCGTTGAGATCAACGAGAGTTATTCGAACGCGAAAGGATCTTTCGGCGCTTTATTTAAGTTTTTCGGAAATTTATTGACCGTTTTTGAAAACGACGATTTGTCCGCATATGCCGATTATTTAAGAGAATACCAAAATAATTATGCAAGAGTTACCGTTTTGACTGAAAAAAAATTGCTTGAAACGATCAACGAAGACGAACAAAAAGAACTTGATACCTTATTGGATAATAATAACAGATATCATATTTTTGCCGCGCAAAGAATGACGAAAGCGCTTTCTCGCGCGATCGATTCTTATTCCGATAAAGACAAATCGGTCATTATCGATTCTTTTAAAGAAAAACTGTTATCCATGCGATATCTGTTATTCATTATCTCCGATTCAAACGAAACGTCGTATCAAAATTACAATACGTACGAAGAGATCATACAACAGGACGCCGCCGATCTGCTCGAGTCTATCGAGTATTTTTCCGATAAAAATTATACTTATTCCGATATAAAAGCAATGGACGACGTACGAGAACTGACGGAAAAGGCGTTTATGTTCGACGCCGGCAGCGAACTGATGGAATTGTTCGTCAGTTCCGTTTTTAATATATGGATAACGAATAAAGCAAACGATTGGGGATTGATCAATAATGGATAACATCGTACTGAAAGCCGAAAACGTCACAAAAATATACGATAATACTTCGGAACCGGTTTTACGCTCCGTATCGCTCACCGTTTTCACGGGCGACTTTATCAGCATTCTCGGCGCTTCCGGAAGCGGAAAATCGACCTTACTCAGTATTCTCGGCGGCATGGAAAACGCGACGAGCGGTTCCGTTTTTTTCGAGGACGTCAATTTGTGTCGATTAAAAGAAAAGGAACTATCGAAATTACGCAGAACAAAACTCGGTTTTGTTTTTCAATTTTTTAACCTTGCGCCGTATTTGACCGTGAAAGAAAATATTCTTTTACCTCTCATGCTCGATGGAAAAAACACTAAAAAATACGAACAAAAATACGATGAATTGACAAAATATTTATCCATTGATCATTTAAAAGATAAACTGCCGAGATACCTTTCCGGCGGCGAACAACAGCGCGTTGCTATCGCAAGAGGTCTCATTTACGAGCCGAAGATCATCTTTTTGGACGAACCGACGGGTAACCTTGACAGCAGATCGGCCGACGAAATTATGGTTTTATTAAAAAAGATCAACGAGGAACTGAAAACGACCATTCTTCAGGTAACGCACAGCGAACAAAACGCATCTTACGGTAATAGGATCATTAGGATCAACGACGGACAATTATCCGAGGAATAAATGAAGATCATACTGCATCACACGTTCAGAAGCGTAAAAGATAATTTGGGTCAACTTTTCGTCATCGTTTTTACGGTTACGATCCTGACCGCATTGTTTTTTGCTACGCTTTCTCTGCGCGACGTATTCTATAATCTGCAGCTTTCTATGGCGACTCGGTTGCCCGATCGGGCGCAGATAGAAATAAAAGGCGATATCCTGTCCGAATACGAGATAGACGATGCGATCGACGCCTTGAACGGCGTTGAATACGTCGATAAATATTTGGAATTATATGCTCTGTTAAAAACGAAAAAAGACAACGACGTGGAAGAAAAAGTCGTTTTGATCGAAGCGACGGATCTAACGCATTACTATAACTATCATTCAAAATCGCTTTTTTATAAAGAGGGGATCGGACCGGAATTCGTTTCGACTTATCCGCAAGTTTGGTTATCGTATGATTTCGCAAAAGAAAACGAGCTATCCGTAGGATCCGAAATCGAGCTCTATATATCTTTATACGGTTCTTACCAAAAATTCGTCGTTACGTACCTATTTCAATCACAGGGCGTATTTGCAAACACCTCCGTCAACAACGTGATGACCGATCTGTCCGCTTTCGGCGACAGGGGCTTGCTGACTAACGTATATGTAAAAATGGACGATGATAGCGACGTCTCTGACGCTATCGAAACCTTGCGAGAATACTTGCCGGATCGATCGATAGAGATCCGATCGTCGGTCGATTACGAATACATAGAATCGGTCGTTTCGGGCAACCAAAAGCTGATCACCGTTATGCTATTCTTTGTCTTGGCGCTCGTTCTTTTCATTCTACTCAGTTCTTATCTCGTTATTTATCAAAAAAGAACGCAGGAACTATCCGTTTTTAAAGCGGTCGGGGCGTCTTTTGCGCAGTGTATCGGCATCCTTGTTTTCGAGGGCTTATTGTACGGCGTAACGGGGGCCGTTTTAGGCACCGTGCTCGGCAGATTTGCTATGCAGATCGTTCAGATCAAAGTCATTCCGAATTTTGCAGGAGCTATTCGTTTCGGTTTCTATCATTATATATTATCCATGCTCTTAGGCACGATCGTGTCTTTGCTATGCGCGTCTGTACCCGCCTATTTGCTTGTTAAAAGATCGGTTCGGGCCGGCGCCGACAAACCGCCGCTCGGCTCGATCAAACGTAAAATACCGCTGTTTATCGCCTTTATCGTGTTTTTAGCGGTATGCGTCGTTATCGTCGCGTTCTATCCGCAAACGCTCGTATACGTCTGCTTTGCAATGATAGCGGATATGGCGTTATCGATCTATTTCGGCGCACCCTACCTTGTGGCGCTTACCTCGAGACTTTTTTCGTTCGGAAAGGGGATCGTTAAACTTTCTTCCTCATCCGTTCGTCGAAATAAGAACACAGCGTCGCTTTCCGCCATCGTGGGAGCCGTTATTTCTTTCTCATTCGTTGCCGTATCGATCGTTTCTATGGTCATTGGCGCGATCAAACCCTATTACGATCATTTTCGATGCGATTATATCGTGCAAACAATATCTGAATCAACGGATATGATCGCCGTGAATAACGAGATATCGTCCACTTTCGGCGTTGAAAAAAGCATTCTTTTACAAAATCAAGAATATGAAACGATAGCCGATAACAAAAAAATAAAATACACTTTGTACGCCTTAAACGACGTATCGGAAGTAGATTACGTCGCGACGTCTTTAACAAAAGAAGAATCCGAGACTTTTGCTACGAACGACGATATGATCATATTGAGCTACGATCTTGCGAACAGATTCGGAAAAAAGAAGGGCGACGAAATAGAATTGGATCTATCCGGAGAAACAAAAACCTTCATCGTCGCGGCTATCGATCAAACGATAACGAAAGACGACAGGGTTTGCTTTATTCTCAACAAAGAAAAAAACGTATACAAAAATTCTTTCATTCTTGTTATCTCGAATAAAAACGTATCGGGTATGGACCTATATAAAGATTTGTCCGATAAAGTACAAAAATATTCTTGTAATATTATGTATTATAAGGACTGGGTGCAGTCGACCAACGTTGGTATAACGGGAATAGAACTTTTATTGCGACTGTTGCAGATACTTATCGGCGCCGTCGCATTTATCGGCGTTGTGAATATTACCGTTTCTACGTTGCACGACAGAAAAAGAGAATATAATATTTATTTTTCGACCGGTCTCGACGGTAAAAAATACTTTTTCTTATCATTGCTCGAAGGGATCGTTTTTGCATTATCCGGCGGTGTGATCGGGCTGTTTTTCAGTCTTATCATCAATTTGTTAATGCCGGAACTCGGCAAATTGATCGACAGATACGTCGCTGTGTCATACTTCCCGCCCGAGATCGGTCCGGTCGTTGCCGTCATCATGCTCGTTTACGTCCTGACATATGTTACTGTTGCGTTAAGAATAAGAAAAAACAGGAATATCGAACGAAATATAACGTAAAATCAAAACGTTTTTTACTTGCATTTTTATTTTCGATATGGTATAGTAGTAACAATCTGCCGTGGCTCCTTGGTCAAGCGGTTAAGACTCCGCCCTCTCACGGCGGCTACAGGAGTTCGAATCTCCTAGGAGTCACCAAAAAAAGCGTATTCGAGTAATTCGGATGCGTTTTTTTATTTTTATTCTTTTTAAGAGAATATAACGCGTAAAATTTACTTGTTTTACCGATTTTATTTGACAGAATACGCGCGAAGTGATACTATTTAAGAAAAAAAATCGAGGCATATTGTGGCGACTACTTACGATTTTAAGTCTATTGAACAAAAATGGCAGAACTATTGGTATAAAAACGATATTTTTCATGCCGAAACCGATTTTTCCAAGAAAAAGTTTTACGGTTTGATCGAATTTCCGTATCCGAGCGGAGCGGGAATGCACGTCGGACATATCCGCGCTTATTCCGGAATAGAAGTTATAGCGCGTAAAAGACGTTTGGAAGGGTATAACGTTCTTTTCCCGATCGGTTACGACGCGTTCGGTCTGCCGACCGAAAACTACGCGATGAAGATGAAACAACATCCGCGTATCATTACCGACAAAAATATCAAAAAATTCGAAGAACAGCTTCGTTCCGTCGGTTTCAGTTTCGATTTCGATCGTACGATCGACACCACTGATCCCAAATATTATCATTGGACGCAGTGGATCTTTACGCAACTTTTCAAAAAAGGTCTTGCTTATAAATCGAAAACCATGGTCAACTTCTGCCCGACATGTAAGGTCGTCCTTGCCAATGAAGAAAGTCAAAACGGTATCTGCGACAGATGCGGTTCTGAAGTCGTTCAAAAAGAGAAGGACGTTTGGTTCTTACGTATCCGTAATTATGCCGATCGACTTTTGTCCGGACTCAAAGACGTTAACTTCCTCGACAGGATCAAGACTGAACAGGCAAACTGGATCGGCAAGAGCACCGGCGCCGAAGTCATTTTTCCCGTAAGCGCGGGAGATAAGGAATACGGTTTAAAGGTCTATACGACCCGTCCCGATACCATTTTCGGCGTTACCTTCCTGGTCGTAAGTCCCGAACATCCCATGCTCAAAGAATTTGCTTCGAAAATAGAAAACCTTGACGAAGTCGAACAATACCAAAAACAAGCTCTTTTGAAGAAAGAATTCGAAAGAGTTCAGCTCAATAAAGAAAAAACCGGTATCATCGTTCGCGGTATTTCCGCAAAGAATCCGCTTACCGGAGACGAAATCCCTGTATTTACCGCCGATTACGTTATGATGGACTACGGCACCGGCGCGATCATGGCAGTTCCTGCGCACGATACGCGTGACTTTGACTTCGCCAAAAAATTCGGTCTACCCATCATCGAAGTCATCAAAGGCGATACCGACGTTAACGTCGAACCGTATATCGCAAAAGACGGCGGTGAGATGGTCAACAGCGGTTTTTTAAACGGAAAAACCGTTAAAGAAGCGATCCCCGCTATGATTTCTTATATGGAAGAAAAGGGGATTGGCAAAGCAAAAACCGACTATAAAATGAAAGACTGGGCCTTTAACCGTCAAAGATATTGGGGCGAACCGATACCGATCGTTACTTGCCCGCATTGCGGTCAGGTAGCCGTACCGGACGAACAACTTCCGCTTCTTTTGCCCGAATTGGAAGATTTCGAGCCCACCGACGATGCGACCAGCCCTCTCAGCAAGTTGACCGATTGGGTCAATACGACCTGCCCCGTATGCGGAGGTCCGGCCGTTCGCGAAACGGATACCATGCCTCAATGGGCCGGTAGCAGCTGGTATTATCTGCGCTACATGAGCCCCGATTACGACAAGGGCGTCGTCGATCCCGAAGCGTATAAATACTGGAATCAGGTCGATTGGTACAACGGCGGTATGGAACACGTCACAAGACACCTTATTTACAGCCGTTTCTGGAACCAATTTTTATACGATATCGGCGTTGTTACCTGTAAAGAGCCTTATCTCCGTCGTACGGCGCAAGGCTTGATTTTGGGCGAAGACGGCGAAAAAATGAGCAAATCGAGAGGGAACGTTATTAATCCCGACGAAGTAATCAACAGTATGGGCGCCGATACGCTCAGGACTTTTATACTCTTTATCGGCGATTACGAAAAACCGGCTCCGTGGTCTACGCAGGGCGCAAACGGTTGTTCGCGCTTCTTGAACAGAGTATGGCGTTTGACCGATATGATCAAAGAAGGCGACACGAACGATATCAATATGGCCGCCGTCATCAAAAAAGTCAGCGAGGACTTCGAAGCGGCAAAATTCAATACTGCCATCGCACAACTCATGTCCGCCGTTAACGTCTTCTACGGGCGCGGATACGTCACTCATAAAGAACTCGATATCCTTGTTCGTTTACTGTACCCGGTCGCGCCGCATATTTGCAGCGAGATCTACGAACAGATCAATAACGGCGAAAAAATAGATAAAGCTCAATGGCCGACTTACGATGAAAAAGACCTTATCCTCAACACCGTTGAGATCGCAGTGCAAATCAACGGTAAATTGAAGGGAAGGGTGACCTTATCCGCCGACGCAACACAGGATGAAGCGATGGAAATTCTGAAAAAAGAATCTCCGGAACTCCTTGACGGAAAAACCATTATAAAAGTGATTTACGTTAAAGGTCGCATCCTGAATATTGTTGCTAAATAAAATTCTTAAAAAATCAAAAAAATCATAAAAAAAGTGCATTCAAACGATTGCATTTTTTTTATGAAAAGGATAAAATAAACACGAACTTTAAAAAATCCATTATAGGAGGATATTTAATAATGGCAAAAGTAAAAATCGGTATTAACGGATTCGGCAGAATCGGTCGTCTTGTTTTCCGCGCTTGCTGCGAAAGAAACGACGTTAAAGTTGTCGGTATCAACGATCCTTTCATTGATCTCGACTACATGGCGTATATGCTCAAATACGATAGCGTTCATGGTCCCTTTACCGGCACCATCGAAGTTGCCGACGGCAAGCTGATCGTAAACGGCAATCCCATCACCGTTTTCGCTGAAAAAGATCCCAAAAATATTAACTGGAAGTCCTGCGGCGCTAAGTACATCGCCGAAGCGACCGGCGTATTCACCGGAATGGAAGCCGCCAAAGATCACATCAAGTACGGCGGAGCCAAGAAGGTCGTTATCACCGCTCCCAGCAAGGACGCTCCGATGTTTGTTTGCGGCGTAAACCTCGACAAATACGACAAGAAGATGAAGGTCGTTTCCAACGCGTCCTGCACCACCAACTGCTTGGCTCCTCTGGCCAAAGTCATCCACGAAAACTTCGGTATCGTCGAAGGTCTCATGACCACCGTACACGCTACGACCGCTACCCAGAAGACCGTTGACGGACCCTCCAAGAAAGACTGGAGAGGCGGACGTGCCGCTGCCGGCAACATCATTCCTTCTTCTACCGGTGCCGCTAAGGCTGTCGGCAAGGTCATTCCCGAACTCAACGGCAAGTTGACCGGTATGTCCATGCGTATCCCGACCCTCGACGTCAGCGTCGTTGACTTGACCGTCCGTTTGGAAAAATCCGCTACCTACGAAGAAGTCAAGGCTGCTGTTAAGGCTGCCAGCGAAGGCGAACTCAAGGGTATCCTCGGTTACACCGAAGACGCCGTCGTCAGCACCGACTTCATCAACGAAACCAGAACGAGCGTATTCGATGCCAGCGCCGGTATCGCTCTTAACGGCAACTTCATGAAGCTCATCTCCTGGTACGACAACGAATGGGGTTACAGCAACAAGGTCGTTGACCTCATCGTCTACATGAGCAAAGTCGACAAGGAATAATCTTCCTGAAAATCAAAATAAAAGCGTTACTTGAAAAAGTAGCGCTTTTTTTATGATTTTTTTGTTGCTTTTTGCTTGTTAGAAAAAAATATTTGGTTTATAATATATAAAAATTCGGAGGTAATTATGATCACGAAAGATATGCTTTTAATCGACGTATTCCGCATGGAAGGAGTTAACGTAGACGCTATGGCGGAAGTTCTTGCCGACTTCGGGATGCATTGTCTCGGATGCGCTCTCAGTCACGGTGAATCGGTAGAAGAGGCCGCGATGGTCCATGGGATCGATCCCGACGTTATGTGCAATGCCTTGAACGAGGCGGCTAAGGCCTAAAATCATCATTTTATTTTAATAAAATACTTGCTAAAATAATAATTATTTGGTAAGATAGTATAGACTCGCGGCAGTCCTATGCAGGCGTGTGTCGTTTATTGCTTGAAAAATCAGCGTTTTTATTGGTTGACACACTAATTCCAATCCTGTATGAATGTCGTTGTAATATATGGAGGTAGTCATGGCAAATTTAATCGATTTGATTGAAAAAGAGGGGATGAGAACCGATCTTCCCGATTTCCGCGTAGGCGACAGCGTAAAAGTATTCGTTAAAGTCGTAGAAGGAAACAAAGAAAGATTACAGGCGTTCGACGGTATCGTTATCGCACGCAGAAACGGATCTATCAGAGAGACCTTCACCGTCAGAAAGATTTCTTACGGCGTCGGCGTGGAAAGGACTTTCCCGCTGCATTCTCCCAAGATCGATCACATTGAGATCGTAAGAAAGGGTAAAGTAAGACGCGCTAAACTTTATTATTTGAGAGGCCGTACCGGTAAAGCCGCCAAGGTTAAGCAAGTAAACGTTTATTAATACGTTCGTTCGTTACTTGAATTTTTCAATGCCTAAAAACGGTTTAAATATCAAATTAAATTGTTTTTAGGCATTATTTTCTTCCTCAAGAGGTGCAATCAATGAAAAAGAAAATAATATCCATCAGCATTCTTTGCTTGATCGTCGTATTTTGTTCCTGTTTCTTTACGGCTTGTACGAAACTCAACGAGAATATGTTTCCGACAAACGGCTCCGGTCAATTCCTTGACTCTTCGGTGGACGAACTATCGGACGATTTTGTTTTAGCAACCGGAAAAGATACGAAAACGGCAGACGTCTTCAGTATTACGGAATCGAAAGTCGAGGAAGACATTTACGAATTGAATATCGACACGACTTCTTCCGGTTCGGCGTACATCGGAAAAAAGATCAGACTAACGGGGGGATGCTATTATTCCATTAATTATTCTCTTAAAGTAATTTCCGCTTCGGAATTCAACTCCGGTTCGGCGTATAAAGGCATCTATCCCGCCATATTGGAAGATAAAGATCTTGATTTTTCCCAATATGCCGTCAAAGTTGAAAAACAGGATACCGTTCAAGATTATACGGTTTCTTTCCGCGCAAAAAAAACCGGCGACGCCACCGTTGTTTTAAGAGTAGCTTCCGAAGACGCTCCCGCTAA
>CACXDF010000179.1 GCA_902766325.1 uncultured Eubacteriales bacterium
GTCGCTTCAAACGAGCCGTCAACGCCGATCACGATAGCATAGCCTCTTTCTCCGTTCGCGTAAAAATCGTACGCGAAGCCGAGTTTTTCGAGATCCATATCGAAAAGCAGTTCTTTCGTCGCCGTAACGGTAAGGGCGCCTTTATCCCCTTCGTACAGTTCGGAAACATTTTCCCAAAACACGGTGTCGCACTCGTCGTTGTTCAGTTCCATTGCCTGCGCCGTTTTCCCGACGGGAACGGCCAAGACGAGACAAGCGATAACGGACACTATGATGCCCAACGGTAAAAACATCTTTTTCTTCATAATACAACCTCCTCGCATTATATGCTCTATAATATAGTTGCATTAAGAATCCAAAAAAGTGACATCCAAAAGAGAATTTTTTATTTTTTTTATTAATCTTTTATGTTTTTGCTTTACCGAACTGTATTTTAAACCGAGTATCTCCGCTATTTCTTTAAGTTTGTACCCCTCCCAATAATACATCTCGGTGATCTTTTGTTCCGTTACATCCAATTTTTTGATCACAAAATAAAGATCGCCGAACACTTCCTCGCGAAAAACTTCTTCTTCGTCCTCCGGCTCGATCTGATAATCGGTATAAACGCAGTGGGAGTCAAGTCTTATTTTTACCTTGGCAAGGCTATCGCATTGCAAATATACCCATGCGGTTGGATTTTTTACGTATTCAAAAGAATCCTTTTCCAATAATTTTTTAAAAAAATCCTGCGCCACATCCTCGGCTAAGGCCTTTCCGTACTTTTTCCCAAGATGATACACGATCCTTGGGTAATAAAATGAATAAACTTTTTCGAGAGACCGTTCGCTTTTTTGTATGGATTTTAGCAACAGATTAAAATCAAGCTCGTTCAAATGATAGCGCCCCTTATCTGTTCCGTTTTATTATCCGTTCCTTTATTATACCAATCCGATCGACAAATGTAAATATGCAAAACGCTGTTTTGCACGTTTTTCTCCTGACAAAAAACGATATCTCCATCGGTAAATTTTATTTTCGGCGCGTTGAGCCCGCGTCCGTTTCGATAAAAAAAATTTAAGAAAGTTTGCGCGCGGGCGGAATAATATTTTGTAAATACGTATTGAATTATATTTCTTTTTATGATAAAATATTTACGGTAATAACGTCCAACGTTTTTTTACGGAACATTAATAAGCATGGAACAAGACATTCAAAGCAGCATAATCGTCATCGGTATCCTGACCGCTCTGTTGATCGGGTTGACGTTCGTCACGATCATCGATTCTTTTATCAAAAAAGAACACAAGAAGATCCTGCTGATCATTGTGGCGATATTGGCCAGTCTGATCGCTCAGAACTTTGCGGAATTTATTTTGTGGCATCCCGGACAGTCGATCACCTTAAGAAAGTTCGTCAGTATCTACGGATATATCGTTCGTCCCATCGTCATCGTAATGTTCCTCTATCTCGTTGCGAAAAAAAACCGTCTTCTTTACGTCGCGTGGGGCCTCATCGGCATAAACGCGCTTGTTTATCTTACCGCCACCTTCTCCAAGATCGCGTTTTATATCTCGAAAGACAACCATTTTCAGCGCGGTCCGCTCGGGTATACCTGTCATATCGTAAGCGCGATATTGCTCGCTTATCTCTTCTTCCTTTCGATCAAAGAATGTTATAACGTAAGAAAGCTCGAAACCATTATACCGATGTTCAACGCGTGCGTCGTAGTCATGGCCATCGTTCTGGACGCCTTTGTCGACTACGAAATGTCAATCGCCTGTCTGACGATCGGGATGATCGTCGGCACCGTTTTTTATTACGTCTGGCTTCACTTGCGATTCGTACGAGAACACGAGAGCGCGCTTATGGCCGAACAGCGAATACAGATCATGATGAGTCAGATACAACCGCATTTTCTGTACAACACTTTATCCACCATCCAGGCTTTGTGCCAGACCGACCCCGATAAGGCTTTTACCGTGACGGAAAACTTCGGCAAATATCTGCGGCAAAACCTGAATTCTCTCGGACAGCCCAATCTGATCCCCATGCAAAAAGAAATCGAGCATACAAGGCTTTATTCCGAAATAGAGATGGTCCGCTTTCCTAATATTCACGTAGAATACGACATAAAAGACGAAGATTTCGACGTACCCGCGCTGCTTGTGCAACCGCTGGTGGAAAACGCGATCCGTCACGGCGTACGCATTCGCGAAAAAGGCCTGGTCACGGTCTCTACCCGAAAGACGCCCGAGTATCATATCATCGTCGTCAAGGACAACGGAAAAGGGTTCGACATAAACGCCTTGCCAAAAATGGAAGGGACGCACGTAGGACTGCGCAACGTGCAAGAACGCGTAGAAAAAATGTGCGGCGGCACCATGACCATTATCAGCCGGATCGACAGCGGAACGACGATCACCATCCGGCTCCCTCTCAGAGTCCCGCAATCTATGCAGAATTTATCAAGCAAAAACAGCAAAGGAGAAAATAAAGATGCGGATCGTCTGCGTTGACGACGAAGTACTGATCGTAAACCTTACCGTCAAACTGTGCCAAAGCCTGCCGGACGTCGACGACGTACAGGGCTTTACGCTTGCGGAAGATGCGCTCGAATATATCAAAAGCAATCCGACCGCCGTCGCTTTGCTCGACATCGATATGCCGAAAATGAGCGGATTGGAACTGGCGGCAAAAATCAAAGAGATCAGTCCGGACACCGCCATCATCTTTTTGACAGGCTATTCCGAATATGCCGTCGACGCTTTTAAATTGCACGCTTCCGGTTACCTTTTGAAACCCATCAATAAAGAAAGTCTCTCCGAAGAGATCGGGTACGTGCTGAGAGACAAAAAAATGACGAGCGCGCACGTCTTCGTGCATACCTTTGGCGACTTCGGCTTATTCGTTGACGGAAAAGCCGTCTCCTTCTCCCGAAACAGAGCAAAAGAGATCCTTGCTTACCTCGTAGACAGACAAGGCGTAGCCATAACGAGATCGGGCATCTTCACCGCTTTATGGGAAGACGGTTCTTACGACCGTTCCAAGCAAAAAGAGCTGGACGTTATCATACGCAGTCTGAAAACCACCTTGGACGAAAACGGCGTCGGTGACATCCTCGAAATGAAAAGCGGCACTTTACGCGTCTGTCCGGAAAAATTCGAGTGCGATATCTATCGTTTTTTAAAAGGCGACTCGGACGCCATCAACTCTTATCGCGGCGAATATATGAACACGTATCTGTGGGCCATGCCGATGGAGTCGTATCTGGAAAGACGCGCCTCGGCAAGATAGCGGTATTCCGTTAAGGAATACGCCGCCGATTGGTCGATCGTTTTAAAATTTTTCAAAATTTTTTTAATTTTTTTTAAATCAGCCCTGTTTTTGATGGACATCTGTTGGACAAGCCCTTTTATAATGTAGGCGATCCGGACAAACAAGGTGGGTTTTTTTCATTCAAAAAATTCCCGCCAGACTCTCGAAATTAAAAAAGTTCTTAAAAAAACGGCGATCGACAGACAGGTCGAGGACCGAAACCATATTCTGCTTTTAAGAGGGAACGAAGCGGAATCGAATAAAAAAGCGTTAAGAGGAAACTAAAATAAAACAAGAATCGAATGCAAATCGGTGAAAAGACGCGACGATCCGAAAAAAATACCGATCGACGCGAAAAAACCGGTCACGGCGTACGACGCAGACGGAAGGTTCGTCAAGCGGCGTATCCGTAAGACCATTCCGCCGAGCCGCCTGTTTTCGATACTCGCCGTAAATCGACGAGATCAGACCGGCAAATACGAGGCGTCGCGAATATCGGACTCCTCATTATAAAGGTCATAAACTGTTTTACACGGTTTTTCAAGGCCGAAAACCCTTTTCGGCGCTATACGCTTTTTCGGTATGTTATGATAACGAAAATGCGTGTTGCTTATTGACAGATAGTATATTTGTTATATACTATATGCAGTAAGGCTTTTCAATAAAAGAGGGATCATTTTGAAAACGCAAACTATAACCAAGAAAAATTTGGGCGGCGTATCCATGCCGAAGATCGCTATTCCGATCGCGATCGTGCTTGCCATCCTGCATGCATTGATCATCGGCGTTATCATGATCATCGGCGGAAGCAGCGCGCAGATGACTACGTTGATCACCGATTATCAGGAACACTCGGACGAAGTATCCGGTATCCTCCGACGCTCGAGCGTTATGTCCGAAACGGCGTCCACGTTCTGTATGAACCCGACCATGGGCGGCGGCGCAGAAACGAACATCGGACCGTTGATGGCTTACCTGGAGTACTATCATAACGAAGATCTCGACGCTCACACCGTCGTCGTCCACTTCA
>CACXDF010000180.1 GCA_902766325.1 uncultured Eubacteriales bacterium
AAAAGAAAACGAAGAGACAAAACCTCAAGAACCTATAGTTGAAAGATACGAAGATTTTTTAACGCTTAAGCAAGCGTATGAAAGAGGATATTTGACGAAAGATGATCTTCTGAGCATCCACCATTATTATTATGATCGAGATGATCAATATTCGCCCGGATTGAGCGACGAACAAAAACGAACTATAGAAAACACGCTCTTTGAAATAGTAAATGAAGAAAAAGAAAATACGAGATATAAAGATACTATTTTTACTTTAGATCAAGCGCACGTTACAGGTTATTACGGAACGTATAACGGATGTGTTGCCGTAAGTCTGACTTGCGGAGAAGGACCGTTTATTTCGCTTTGCGTTATTTGGGAAGAAAATGTAGGGGACGTCACATTCGAACATTCGCAACATACAACGTTTTTTGGTTCTAATAAACATTGTTTTGACAATAGAGTTTTCCTCTGGAAAACAAACGTTAAAGAGTAATAAACACAATGAGTAAGAAATATATTTTGGGAAGCATACTTATCGCTATGTTAATAATAAATGGAATGGTTTTGGGTAATACTACTTGCATTTAGCGTTGTGATTTTAGGGACTTCAATCGAATATTATTCAATAGACACGAAGGCATATGATAGCGGCGTTACTCGATCGGTATAGCGGGTTCTTTAATTAAATAACGCCGATTAAAAACGATAAAACGGGCTGTTAAAAATTTTTAACAGCCCGCTTTTATTTTACCGTGCGATTTATATAGCGTCGATCAGATCGCTCTGGTCTTCTTATATCTGTCGAAGAGTTCCAGTTCTTCCTGCGACGGAGCTTTGGTAAGGAGCGAGACGGCCATACAAGCGGCCATGCCGACGATGAATCCGGGCAGGATCTCGTAGAGGTTGGTGTTGTAGACGGCGCTCTTCATGCCGTAATACTCGAAGTTGAAGAGGATCATCCAAACGACGTCCACGACGAAGCCCGCGACGATACCGGCGACGGCGCCCTTGTAGTTCATTCTGCGCCAGTAGAGCGACAGAATAATGACCGGGCCGAAAGCGGCGCCGAAGGCACCCCATGCGGCGGAAACAAGGCTCATAATGGTGCTGAACGCGGGCACGATGGGATCCGCGCCGCTACCGAGGATAGCGATACCGAAAGCTAATAGAGAAATGACGACGACGACGATACGTCCGACCCACATGACTTCTCTGTCCTTAGCGTGCTTCTTGATGACCGTCTTATAAACGTCGGAAGCAAAGGCGGAAGAAGAAGCAAGAAGCTGAGAGTCGGCCGTGCTCATAGAAGCGGCAAGAATGGCGGTGATGATAACGCCGGCGATAAAGGCCGGGAAGGCTTGACGAGCCATTTCCACAAAGACCATCTTTTGACCGCCGCCGACGAACATATCTCCGAGATACTTTCTGCCGACGATACCGACGACCGAAGCCATAACGAGGATAACGGCGATCCAGCTGATACCGAGCACCTGCGACTTCTTCATTTCTTTTTCGGACTTGATACCGATATAGCGGATGATGATGTGCGGCATACCGAAGTAACCGAGGCCCCAAGCAAGACCGGTCAGAATGTCGGAAACGCTGGCCCAGTCGAACTTACCGCTGGAAAGAAGGTTATAGTAGTTATCCGGGATAGTACCCGCCATAACGGCGCCGCTCGCATTCATAATGGCGACCGCCACGATGGGGGTGACCATAAGGGCTACGAGCATCAACATACCCTGTAAGAAGTCCGTCCAGCAAACGGCTTTATACCCTCCGAGGAAGACGTACAAAATGATGATGACGGTAGAGATAGCCATAGCGATCCGCTCGTCCATACCGAAAAGCGCGTGAAACAGGTCTCCGCAAGCGCTGATGCTGGACGCGCCGTAAACGCAATATACTACGACGAAGATCACGGCGCAGATCACCTGCAAGACCGGACTCTTGGATAAAAAGCGGTTGGTCAGATATTGCGGAATGGTAATGGAGTCTTTTGCCATGATCGAATAGCGTCTGATCTTAGGCGCGACGAAGATCCACGCGCAAACCGTCCCGATGAAGAGACCGACGGAGATCCAGACCTGGCCCATACCGGCCAAATAGATAGAGCCGGGTAAGCCCATGAGCACCCATGCGCTCATATCGGACGCGCCGGCGCTGAGCGCGGACACAAGACCGCCCATCTTTCTGCCGCCGAGGAAGAAGCCCTTTTCACCCGTGACCTTTCTGTCGCGAACGAAGAAGAAAACCCCGATGCCGATGACCAACGCGAAATAGAGACAGAACGCCACGATCTCGGCCGGTTTTACCGTTGCACAAATCATCTTATACCTCACTTTATATGAAATAATATCATATAATATTGTTTTCTTGCGTTAATACGCGTATATCTTACTCTTTTATCCCATAAGTTGCAAGTTTTTTGCCCTCTTTCTTAAAAATTTTTCTTAAAAATATGGATTTTTTTTGAATTTGGTTTTATAATGAATGAGAAAAAATAATAATAAGAGGTTATTATGGGTTTTTTGCAATATCGAGCCTTCTATGCCTGCGTAGAAGCAGGTCAGGTCACGGAAGCGGCGCGCCTGTTACATTGTACCCAATCGGCGATCAGCCATATGCTCGCCGATCTGGAAGAAGAAACGGGATTCGTCGTCATGATACGCAATAAAGGCGGCCTGCGCCTGACCGAAAAAGGCAAAGCATTATATGACGACGTCAAAGAATTGATGGAATGCGAAGCGCGCGTGAAAGAAAAGATACGCCTTCTTTCTTCCGAGCAAAAGACCATCCGCATCGGCACTTTCACCAGCGTGGCGGTACACTGGCTCCCCGCTTTAATGAAAGGTTATGAAGAAAAAAATCACGGGATCAAATTCGAGATCACGGACGGCGGTTATAAAGAGATCGTAAGCGCGGTCAAAAAAGGCAAAGTGGACGTCGGATTCGTCGTGTCCATCGACGGAAAAAGTCCCGAGATACCCCTTTTTCGGGACAGGCTTCTGGCCGTGCTACCGAAAAACTACGACGTTTCGGGCTCCTTCCCTATTGAAAAATTCACGAAAGAAAACGTCATCACGCTGACGGACGACACCGACTGGGACTCCCGCAGAGTCTTTTCTCAAGCCGGTATACAACCGAATATCAAATATAAGACTTCGGACGACTACGCGATGATCGCCATGGCCGAACAAGGCATGGGCGTATGCGTTATGCCGGAGCTTCTGCTTAAAGGAAGAGACGGAAACATAAAAAAAGCCGAGCTCGATCCGCCGGCTTATCGTACTATCGGACTTGCCGTCGCCGCCGAAAAACAGGACGATCCGTTGATAGTCGATTTTGTGGAATATATCAAAAACAATTTACCTCTGTAAAAAGGGGTCTTTCGTGCAGACCTTTTTTCCCATGCGTTCGAGCAAAGAAAGGAGCTGATTTATCAGTTCTTTTTTTTCGTCCGTCAAAACGCCGCAAACAAAGTTGATCTCATCAGCTTGCGTCATTTCGCGATAAACAGCGCTCGCGGCGTCATCTTCGGGCGTTTCGCCGTTTACAAGCATTTCTTCCACGCGGGTCAGCGTCAGTATGCCTTCCGTCACGAGGTCAACCCCTTCGATCCTGCCTGCCGGCGGAACGTCGTTACGAACGTAAAAAAGGTCTACCGTCAGCGGTTTTTTGAAATAATCGGAGACAATATTTGCCGTCGTACCGCCGCAGACGATGTGTTTTCCCGGTAAATTGAAAAAAAAGGATAAAACCATCCTTTCTTTTCCGTATTTCGGCGGACCGAATAATATATTGAGCGTTTGTTTCATTACAGATCGAGGCTTCCGATAATGCCTTTGAGGACGTCGGCGCTGTGACGGAGCTTGACGTGTTCTTCTTCCGTCAGCGTAGGCGTGACCTTACCGCAGATACCGTTGTGTCCGACGATACGAAGGATACTCAGGCATACGTCGTCGACGCCGTATTCTCCGTGCATCATGGTCGAAACGGCCATAGTGGAGTTGGTCCCGCAAAGAATAGCTTTACAGATATGGCAGACGTTGGAAGAAATGGCGTAGAAAGTAGCGCCTTTACGCGCGATGATCTTACCGCCCGAACCGCGGATATACTTTTCGATATCCTCTTTGTTGAGCGGCATGGTAAGACGGTTGTCGATGCAGGACATACGGTTGAATTCTTCGATCGGGACCTGCGCGACGTTGGCGATGGACCACGGAATAAAACTGCTG